>JBCCRZ010000258.1:0-8100 GCA_039200855.1 Cyanobacteria bacterium P01_D01_bin.44
TCGCAGCCGCGATTTAGAGAGCGAGGACGATGTGTATTTTGGGGTGCATCAGCAGATGATGGCGGCTCGCAAACAACAGCCTATTGATGGGGCGCAGTGGACGGGTATTGTGAGTACGATTGCGATCGCAATGCTCCAAAAGAATTTGGTCGAAGGCGTTGTCTGTGTCCAAAACACCGAAGACGACCGCTTTCAACCCATGCCCGTGGTTGCCCGAACGCCAGAGGAGATTCTCGCCGCCCGAGTTAATAAACCCACCCTCTCGCCCAACCTATCGGTGCTTGAGCAAATCGAGCAGTCCGGCATGAAACGGCTGTTGGTGATTGGCGTCGGCTGTCAGATCCAGGCCCTGCGGGCGGTGCAAGATAAACTCGGGCTCGAAAAGCTCTACGTGCTGGGCACCCCCTGTGTCGATAATGTCACCCGTGCAGGGCTACAAAAGTTTCTCGATACCACTAGCCGGTCTCCTGAGACGGTGGTGCATTACGAGTTTATGCAAGACTTTCGGGTGCATTTCAAGCACGAAGACGGCTCCATTGAGAAAGTTCCCTTCTTTGGCCTCAAAACAAACCAGCTCAAGGATGTGTTTGCGCCGTCGTGCATGAGCTGCTTTGATTACGTCAACTCCCTGGCCGACCTGGTGGTGGGCTACATGGGAGCCCCCTTTGGCTGGCAGTGGATGGTGGTGCGCAACGACACGGGCCAAGAAATGCTGGATCTGGTAACGGATCAGCTCGATACCCAGCCAGTGATGTCCCAGGGCGATCGCAAGCAGGCAGTGCAAAATAGCATCCCAGCCTATGACAAAGGTATCACCCTGCCGATGTGGGCCGCTAAGCTAATGGGGGTGGTGATTGAGAAGGTAGGGCCAAAGGGGCTGGAGTATGCGCGATTTTCAATCGACTCTCACTTTACGCGCAACTATCTCTATACAAAGCGCAACTATCCTGAGAAGCTAGAGGCCCATGTACCGGACTATGCGAAAAAGATTGTGGGGCAGTATACGTTGCCGGAGGATTGATGATTTATTTCAACTTTCCAGCCCTCACCCTAAATCCCTCTCCCAACCTTGGGAGAGGGACTTTAAGTGGTGTGAATTTTCCGTTGCTTAGGCACCCTGAAAGTTGTGGAATTCTGGCTAAAGAAGGCATTTCTCCCCTTCTCCCAAATTTGAGAGAAGGGGTTGGGGGATGAGGGCTGGATAACTGGTGACTTCCTTGGAATAACACCGGTCGAGATTCTATGCACATCTTGCTTGTTGATGATGAAGTCGAACTCACGGAACCGCTGGGTCGATTGCTACGGCGGGAGGGCTATACACTGGAGGTCGCCCATGAGGGCGAGGCGGGCTATCAGCTGGCCGAGCAGGGGGGCTTTGACCTGCTGATCTTGGATTGGATGCTGCCAGGGTTGAGCGGGTTAGAGATTTGTCGACGGTTGCGATCGCACGCCATCACCACCCCCGTCCTCTTTCTCACTGCCAAAGATACCCTCGACGACCGGGTGGCTGGCCTCGACGCTGGGGCCGATGACTACCTGGTCAAACCCTTTGAGCTAAGAGAACTCCTGGCTCGAGTACGTGCCTTGTTGCGGCGTCCACCGACTTTAGAAACCAGCCCTGTGAGTGAACCTCTCCAATTTCAAGACCTCACCCTCGACCTTGAAAACCAGATCGCCCAGCGGCAAGATCGCTCAATTGAGCTGTCAGAAAAAGAAGCCCAGCTCCTGAGCTACCTGATGCAGTATCCCAATCAGCTGCTTACCCACGCTCAGATCTACGACGCAGTCTGGGGCAAAGATGCCAAACCTAGCAGCAATGCGCTCGCGGCTCAGATGCGATTGCTAAGGCGCAAGATTGAGCAGGATGATGAGCCCGTGTTGGTGCATACGGTCTATGGGAAAGGCTATCGATTTGGCTCGATGGGCGAGGGCTAGCAATCCTTTTCAGTGCAATTAGCAACTTCTTGGCGTAATCTTACTCAAGTACTCGCTGAGTATCTATCATGAACACAGATGCTTAGCGGCTATATCCGATGGTTGAGGCAGTTCAATACATCACGAATGGGCTATGACAGTTACCCTAATTCAAAGTCCCGACCGGGTTGTGTTACGCAATATTAGCTGGCAAAGCTATCAGTCTTTGATGCATGACTTAGAGCAGGAACCCGCCATCCGATTAACCTACGATCAGGGTACGCTAGAAATTCGTATGCCGCTTGACCCCCATGAAACCTATAAGAAATTGATTGGGCGGCTGATTGAAGCGGCGACTGAAGAATTGGGTTTGGAGATTCGCAGCTTAGGGTCTCGGACGTGCGATCGCGAGGATCTAAAAAAAGGGCTCGAACCAGACCAGTGTTACTACATTCAAAATGAACCGCTGGTGCGCGGCGTTGATCAGATTGACCTCGACCTTCTGCCACCCCCAGATTTGGCTGTTGAGATTGATATCACCAGCAGTTCTCTCAACCGATTTGAGATTTATCAAGCTTTGAAGGTACCTGAGATTTGGCGATATGACAGTCAGATATTCGAGATTCATCACTTACAGGCTGGGGAGTATGTTGTGCGCTCGCAAAGCAAAGCTATTCCTTGCTTAGGCACGGAGGATATTCTGCATTTTTTAAGCCTGCAAGCAACTCTCGGTGAGAACAGTTTGATCAAGCAGTTTCGGCAATGGATGAGACAACAGATATAACCCATATTTGCCCGCAGATGGACCTGGCTCATAGAAGAACTCAATGCTCAGATTGAAAAAACGCAAACCTTATGCAAAACTTACCTTTCAGCAGATTTGGTAACGCAGCCAGAGGAGTTTATAACGATCGAGAAGCTGACTAAACCCTTGGTGCGAGTCTCGAAGGTCAAAGTAGTACCGCTGATAGTGGAATAGTAAAAGTCTATTGAGTTCCTGATAGATTGGAGTCAGGTTTTTAGGAGGGCACATTGCGATGTATGACGCATTGGTAATCGGTTCTGGTCCGGCAGGGCTAGCCATCACCGCTGCCCTCGCCCAGGCAGGGCTCAAAGTGCAGGGCCTATCGCCTACACCCCCCGACGCCACGTGGCCTAATACCTACGGCATCTGGTGCGACGAGCTAGAGGTGCTCGGGCTGAGCGACCTGCTGGCGCATCGCTGGACGGACTGTAGCGGCTACTTTGGGCCAGACGAAATGGCGATGAACCGCGCCTATGGTTTGTTCGATAAGCATAAATTGCAAGCCCATTTGCTGAGCCAGGGTGAGTCGGTGAGCTGGCACCAGGGCGAGGCGGCGAAGGTGCAGCATTTTGCCAGCCATTCACTGGTTACGACACAGAGCGGGGAAGAGTTGCGATCGCACATCGTCATCGACGCCACTGGTCATAAGCCTGCCATGGTGCAGCGCCCCCCCAAGAAAGATGTTGCCTTCCAAGCCGCCTACGGCATTGTCGGTCGCTTCTCCTCGCCGCCTGTCCGCCCTGGACAATTTGTTCTCATGGACTACCGCGCTGATCATCTCTCTCCTAAAGAACAATCCCAGCCCCCCACCTTTCTCTATGCGATGGACTTTGGCGACGATGTGTACTTCGTCGAAGAGACTTCTCTAGCTCATAGCCCATCCGTCTCTTTTGAGACCCTAAAGAACCGTTTGCAAAAGCGACTGGCCCATCGAGGAGTGCAGGTGCAAGAGATTCACCATGAAGAATATTGTTTGTTTCCGATGAATCTGCCGCTGCCAAATTTGCAACAGTCTGTAGTCGGGTTTGGTGGAGCCGCCAGTATGGTGCATCCGGCGACGGGATATATGGTGGGGGGCTTGTTGCGGCGGGCTCCGGGCGTGGCAGGTGCGATAGCGCAAGCGCTGACTGGTCAGTTCGCAACCGCCCTAGGCAGCTCAAATACCACCCCCAGCGAGGTCGCCAAAGCCGCCTGGCAGGTGCTGTGGTCTCCCGAGCAAGTGCGCAAGCACTATATTTATCAGTTTGGGCTTGAGACCCTGATGCGATTTGACCCCCCCCAGCTGTGCCGCTTCTTTGATACCTTTTTTCAACTACCGCAATCACAGTGGTCTGGGTTCTTAGCCAATACCCTCTCAACCCCAGAACTGGTTGCAGCGATGATTAATCTTTTTGGCAAAGCCCCCAACTCAGTCCGAGGTGGTCTCATGAAATCGGTCGGCACCGACGGTCTGTTGTTATGGCATTCGTTGAAGGCTTCGTAGGCCCCTCGGTCAATACTTTCAGGCTTTACAGATTAATTTGAAGCAGAAAAAATCTTGATCTCAAAGTTCTTCTCCCAAATTTGGGAGATTGTGCCTGGGGTCAACTCAAAAACTGGTCGGTTCTATTTCAGACTGCTAATTCCTCTGCTTAGGATTGACAAAATCGTTCAGCTTTGGCTGCATCCAGTCCTGCCATTTGTCCTGCGGGACAAACTCAAGTAACCGGATGGGGTTTAACACCCACGATCTGCATCTATCCAAAACTCCTTTAAAGATCACAGTTGAGGATTCATCATGCCTAGCTTTGCCAGTTGGAAATCGGGTGGGGCTGCCCTCACCGCCCTCGCGACCTTAGCCGGTGCAGCTGCGCCCCTGGTCTACACCCTGCCTGCTGCTGCCCAGCAAGCCAACTTCTCAGACGTCAGTGCCAGCTACTGGGCTCAACCCTTCATTCAGCGACTTGCTGCAGAAGACATCATCGCCGGATTTCCTGATGGCTCCTTTAGACCTGACCAGCCCGTCACTCGCGCTCAGTTTGCCGCCATCGTTCAAAAAGCCTTTGACCAACCCGCCACTAACTCAGTCCGTAACTTTGCTGACGTCCCGACTGATTACTGGGCACAGGGCGCAATTCAAACCGCCTATCAAACTGGCTTTTTGGCAGGTTACCCTGATGGCCGCTTTCAGCCCGAGCAACAAATTCCACGGGTACAGGCACTGGTATCTCTGTCCAACGGTTTAGATTTTAGCGCTACGGGGTCAACGGCTAGCATTTTGAATATCTATCGCGATCAGGGCCAGATCCCTGACTATGCCTTGTCACCAGTTGCCGCCGCCACCCAGCAGACGATGGTGGTCAACTACCCCAATCTGGATTTGCTTAACCCCCAGCAAGTGGCGACCCGGGCGGATGTAGCCGCCTTTGTCTACCAGGCGATGGTGGCCGAAGGTCGGTTACCTCGCATCGCAGCCAGTGCGCAGGCCAATAACTATATCGTGGGGGCCAGCAATCAGCCCAGTCAAGCGTCACCGCTGAGCATCAACAGCGGCACCGTGCTCGATTTGCGCTATCCCAACACTGCTGGGAGCACCGTCGATATTGTGGTTGCACCTGGACAAACCGTGGTGCTAGCCCTGGAGGTGGCGACCCCGATTAATAACGGCAGCGGTCAAACCCTTATCCCGGCGGGCAGTACCGTCCAAGGGCGGATTGTCCCTGTCAATATCCAGGGGGCTGATATTAATGCGGCTAAATTTGTGGCAGATCGCCTGACAGTGGGCACTCAGTCCTATGCAATTCGGGCAGAGTCCGACCCAGTGGCCGCTAGCCGTGAAGTTCGCTCCGAAGACATCCAGGGGTCTTTGGTCACAGCCACAGCTCGATCCATCTTAGGAGACCTGCTGGGCAACCGTGACCTAGGGAATGTTGTCGGAGATGTGATCACGGGCGGGGGGAATGCCACCTCTCAGAATGCGGTGATTGTGATTGACCCCAATCAGCTCGACCTGCAGGTAGGCGATACCTTTGAGGTGGGAGCGGTGCAGTAGTGCTTTTGGCTAAGGGGAAAGGTAAAAGGGGGAGCGTTTCAGGTTAACCAATAGCGCTAAAATGCAGTGTGTTTCTGGCAGCACCCTCCATGCAGCTCATTGGTATGCTTGACTCTCCCTATGTCCGGCGCGTAGCGATTTCCCTAAAACGGCTGGATATCCCCTATGAGCACAAGTCGCTTTCCGTCTTTCGCAATTTTGAACAATTTAGCCAAATCAATCCCTTGGTCAAAGCCCTAACCCTGGTGTGCGACGACGGTACCGTGCTGCTAGACTCCACCCTGATTTTGCAATATATCGAAGCGATCGCAGGTCCCGACAAAACCCTGATGCCAGCCGGTAACCCCCAGCATCAAAGGGCGTTGCGTCTAGTTGGGCTAGCCCTTGGAGCCTGTGATAAAACTGTCCAAATTGTCTATGAGCGCACCCTGCGCCCAACCGAGAAACAACACCAACCCTGGCTGGATCGCGTCAGTCGTCAGCTGAGCGCTGCCTATGATTTGCTCGAGCAAGCCGCGACCCAAAGAGATCCCTGGCTATTGACAGATAGTCTCATGCAGCCCGACATTACCACCTGTGTCGCCTGGCGCTTTACCCAGTTCATGATTCCCGAGGTGATCACCCCCTCACAATACCCAGCCCTGGCTGACTTATCTGACGAAGCTGAAAAACTGCTAGAGTTTGTTGACACACCATTGGCTTAACAAACACCTCTAACAACTTTTGTAGCAGGCACTCTAAAACCGTTGCAAACACGCATTGCGTCAGCCCCTTCTGAAGCCATTAAAGGCGTGGTTCCTTTCAGCTAGGATTGAGCAAAGGCTGTCCCCAACGGTCAATTCTGGCTATGGTGTAGTCAGAAGATCAGACTCAATCCATGCTACAAATCACGAAGCGCACTGCCATCCCCCTCAGCGAAATCGAACTGAGCGCTGTCCGCTCTCAAGGTGCTGGGGGGCAGAACGTTAACAAAGTTGCCAGCGCCATTCACTTGCAATTTGACATCAAAGCGTCCTCACTTTCGCCCCTCTACAAAGAGCGCCTACTCAAACTTAAAGACAGCCGCATTACCAAAGACGGTGTCATTATTATCAAAGCCCAGCAGCACCGCACCCAAATGCAAAATAAAGAAGACGCCCTCAACCGGCTCAAGGCTCTGATCCAAAGCATCACGGTGACTCCCAAGAAGCGCAAACCGACTAAACCTTCAAAAAGTGCCCAAAAAAAGCGTCTCGATAGTAAAGCCAAACGCAGCCAAATCAAAGCCCTACGCCGCAACGTTCATGAGTAATTCTTGGGTTTGACCCAGGCCACGTAGCCCAAAATTAAGAGGGCGATCGCCGAGGCCGGTCCTACAAAGAGATGAAATGCCTGCTGCCCGGTCACGATTAAGGCAATACCAAAACCTAGCGCTAGTACGTTGGAAAAGAGCAAATACAAAAAGACCCGCCAATCTCGCATCACCACGTACCAGTTGTAGACAAAGATAACCGCTGGGACCAGTGAAATGAGCTGCATGAGGCTCTTGCTGTCGTTCACTCCGTAGGTTAAAGGCACAGCAATCAGGCTAGCGATCAGTAAGCTATCCAGGAGCGTGGATTTCCTCAGTCCCAATGCAATTAGACAGAGTCCGGCTGTGATGAAGGTATAGAACAGACGATTCAGCGGAGAGATTTGACTCTCGTACAGCCAGTCATCACCAATGTGTTCAGCAATTTCGTAGGAGGCAGAGATGGCAAAGCAGGCAAACCCAAAGTAGATAAGGGGTAGCGATCGCACCTTAACGACGGTTGTATAAAACTCACTGCGCCGGACAAAGATCCAGATATCGATAGCAGCTATGACATAGGTGAGGAAATGAGCTGCAATGATGGAGACTTGTAAGGATATGGGCATTGGTATCGAATTATCCACAGTTTCCTTTGAAGCGGAAGTGGCTGAGTTTCAAGAACTTGGGCCATTACAAGCAGGCCAGAAGTCGTTACTTAACTGGGACCTTCAAGTTACCAAACTTGGGCGACCAAAAGCCATCGCGACTCTGAAAATAGGCAACCTCTTTGCATTTACCCCGACGATTTTCTAACAAGGAGCACCGCAGCATCACCTTGGCTTTGCCGTCTTTTTGGTAGGGATGGCGTTCTAGCAGGGCTCCACAGCTGGGGCAGGGATAATCGGTAAAAGCCTCTGGGTCAGGCGTCCGTTGGGCATAGGGCAGCTCATACCCTTTCTGTTTGGGGTTCCAGAACATCACGGTACCGCAGCCAGGCGCACCGCACTTGAGAAAGTGTTTGGCTTTGAGTTTTTTGGAGCGAGACGGAATTTTGTTCATCGCCTGTCCGCATTTTGGGCA
>JBCCRZ010000259.1:0-8084 GCA_039200855.1 Cyanobacteria bacterium P01_D01_bin.44
AAGCCCGATCGCATCACTAAAAGCTGCGATCGCACTTTGGGTATAGCCCAGTCGATAGCGCCCCAACCCCAAATAGTAATAGGCCTGAGCATTTTGGCGCTCCAGCCTGAGCACCTGTTGACAATCAGCCAGCACCCCAGCGTCGTCGCCCAACACGTAGCGAACCTGGGCTCGCCGCAGGTAGGCCTCCAAAAAATCAGGCTGCCGCTGAATCGCCTCGGTATAATCATCTAAAGCCGCTCGGTAGCTGCGGGATAGGGCCTGATTAATGCCCCTAATATAAAAATCTTGAGGAGTTTGGGGGACATTGAGCGAATCTTGCCAATCTTCGGGTAAATGGCCGCTATCATAGCGCTGCCGCTGCACAGCATCAATTAAAACATCGTAGGCCTCCCGAATCGCTCGAAACTGATCCAGCGCCTCTGGATTATTCGGATTTAAATCAGGATGATATCGTCGGGCCAGCCGACGAAAGGCCGCTTTGATGTCAGCTCGGCTGGCCCGTTTAGAGACCTGCAGCCGTTCATAATAGTCGTCCGAGGGGGTGGGCATCGGCAGCTAGCTGGGTACTTTGTATAGCCGTAATATAGCTATCCTAATTCATCCCTTTGCAACCTACCGTCGTATGTCAGGTATATAGCTGCATATCTCGAAAACCCCCTGTAGTCCTCCTTGGTAAGGGGGACTACAGGGGGGTCAAACTACGTGCAACTTCAAATCTCTTTGGTGTAATACCTAACACCCATCCGTCCTAAATCGTAATCCAGCCAAACCAGGACAGAATGACCGCCAACAGCGTCAGGCTCAAAACACCGGCCATGGCATAGGTAAAGATCGCCCCTACCTTGCGAGCCGCTTCGGGCGGTAGCTCGCTGCCGCTCGACACATAGCGGGTTGGCGAAAAATCATTGCCCAAAGCTTTAAGCTGAGTCAAATGATTATCGTCGTAGCGGGCCATATGGGCAAAGCTGATTTCACCCTGGTCATGCTGGGGCAAGATCCGCCGCCGCTGGTAGGGTACGATATCCTCCCCAAAGGTTTCCATATATTCTTCACTGTCAAGCAGGGCATCCACAAAACCTATCAGTCCCTGGGTCATCAGCACCGCTGACCAGGCCAGCTTTTCTCTCTGGTCGTAGACATCACGGCCCAACACTCGCTGAATGCACATTTGCACAAAGCGATAGTTGTTATTGCACTCATAGTTACGCCGCCTAAAACTATCCGATAGCAGTAGGCCCCGGATAAATTCTCGGACCGTAATTTGGTGCGATCGCAGCTGAGATTCTAAAAATGTGGCTCGATTGCTCTTGAGCATCTGCTGCTCGTTAAAGATTTGTCGATATGCCCCAGCGATCACACCGTCGATATCTTGCAGGTCAGCAATCTGATTGTTGGTAAACAGCCTGGGTTGCTCATCCCCTGCCACATCAAACCCAGACACTCGGTGATTACGGCTGGCAACTGGATAGTCAATTAATGGTAAAGCCACTGTCTTGAACCCCTTGATAATTCTGTCGAGTGTGCAGCGTTATTGATCAAACGCATTGACTCAATAGCGCTTTCTCAATGGCTGAGTATATATGCTCAGCACTTGCCCCTAGACTCTAACTAGCCAGGGAACCTATCTCAACAATCTCTTAACCATTTGTGATTTTGCAACACTTACCGAAACATTGATTCTCAGAAACCCACCTGCCCCCGCACTCCCCTGCTCCCGGGCTCCCCCCAATGCCCTCAACCTCCTTGCCAAACAAAACCTTTGACCTTGCATTAATTATTATCAATAGCTTTTGATACCTGTACAGAAAGGGGCTAGTTTCACTGATTTGATTTCCTCAGCTTGTATTAAGAAATTATGTACCCTCAACGACTTGACCATGCCGCCCCCTTAGTCAATTGGCTATGCCAGTAAAAATTTCACAGCATCGGGAAAAGACCCTGTCGGACTGTCGATTTCTACAGTCTTGTCAGTCACTGCCCTGTCAGTTCATACAGACATTGGGCAGATTTATAAGTTTTCCCCGATGTGCTCCCGATAGACCATATCCACACTGAAGATTGAAACGGGCAATATGACCAGCTAGGGCTGATTTGGTATCTGCACCCTTTTTGATGCCAGCTTTCAACCCCCAAATTCTGTGTTAAAAGCTGGATTTAAACGCTGTTTATCCTCTACCAACCCTGATTAAAATTCGTACTATCGAATAGGTTGATGCCCAACCATAAAAATGCTCAGACAATCGAGCCAGCTAAACTATTAAACATAGCATCCGAGGCATACAAGAGTGGTCTTTTAGAAATTACAAGTGGCTCAGTCCGTTGGAAAATCTATCTAGAAAATCGTCAATTATTTTATGTCTCTTATGTCATTAAAGGTCACCCTAAACTGAGCCTCAACCGAGTCAGACAACATCTTCATCGCTTGAATTTTAGAAGTGCGATCGCAGCCCTTGACAATAAAGCCCAAGACAACCTTCTGCAACGTTTAGATGGCGTTCAATCTCCATATTATCTCGACTATCCGATGTTAGTCTGGCTGATTTTTGAACATCACCTTGCTCCCTCTCAAGCCACAGCATTAGCCCACTCATTATTCAACGAAGCCCTTGAACACCTGCTCTGTGTTAACGTCGGCACTTATTATATGATTCACCATCAAGCACCTACCTTTCAAGGCCTCTATCAGCCCAGCTTATCCTCTCAAATTGAGATCGGCCAACATCAGTTAAGTGCTTGGAAACCTTTCAAAAAAAAGGTTTCATCCATTCATGAACGCCCGTATTTAATCGAGCGACTGACCTTTTGCAATGCTAACCCAGTTACCCAATCAAACCTTAGAAATAAGCTTGCCCCAGCGTTAGAGAAGGGATACAGCTTTTGGCAACTCGCTAGTTTCTTAAAATGCAGTGAGCTAGAAATAGCTAAATTTTTATACCCCCACATTTTAGATGGGTCTATTCAACTAAAGGACCCGATCTCCCCCTTTGACCAACTCCCCAGATTCTGGCCAGCATCCTCCGTAGTTTCCAAACCATCCAAACCTAATACTCAAGTTCAAAAGACGCTCAATTCACAGACTTCGTCGGCCCCTATTGCAGACCCGTGTCAAAATAGCTACTGTATTGCTTGTATCGATGATAGCCCCAGCACGTTAAATCAGATTGAACGTTTTTTAGATGAAGATAGTATCTTAATCTTTAAATTTCCTGAGCCCATCAAGGCAGTTTTTCAGATTAGAAAGATTAACCCAGATATTATTTTCTTAGACATTGGTATGCCCAAGGTAAACGGCTATGAGCTGTGTCGGATGTTAAAAAATCATCCCTCCACCCAACCCATCCCCATTGTCATGATCACAGGGAATCGCGGTGTCTTAAACAAGTCAAAAGCAAAATCAGTAGGGGCATCAGACTACATTACAAAACCCTTTACTAAAGTCGATTTACTCGCGGTGATCGCCAAGCATCTCAGTATCCAAACAAAAGCTAAACCCAGATCTGGGCGGGTTCAGCGTTAATCAGGCATAGGCCGCCCTTAACCAGCGTTATTTTCTTTTGTATAAAGTGTTGTTTTTTGTAAAAAAGTAAGGAAACTCGGCATGAGCAAAGTTTTAGTTGTGGATGATTCTATCGCTGAGTTAGAGCTGATCAGTGAGTATCTGAGACAGAGCGGCTACACCGTCATTATGGCCACCGATGCCCAAGAAGCCCTCAAAAAGGCTCTAGAGCAAAAGCCCGATGCGGTCGTTACTGATTTAGTCATGCCAGGGATGAGCGGCTTAGAGCTTTGCCGGAGCCTTAAAGATTATCCAGAAACCCAAAAGCTTCCTGTGGTTGCGTGTACCTCTAAGAATCAGGATATCGATCGCCTGTGGGCGATGAAACAGGGCATTAACGTCTACGTGACCAAGCCCGTGACCAAAGATCAAATTATCAGTGCTGTTAAATATAGCTTGAGCCAATGAATAATCTAGCCCTGGCTCCCCAATTTTCCCCATCGGTCGAGCCGCTGGGCGATCCCTATCTTAGCTTTAAGCTCAATGAAGAGATCGCCACCGTCTTCTCGATGGATCAGGTTCACGAGGTTTTAGTAATCTCGCCAGAGCAGGTCACCCCCATGCCCAATATGCCTGCGGGGGTGTTAGGTTTGCTCACTCGCCGCAGTCGTGTCATGTGGCTGGTAGACCTCCCCCACCTGCTGCTGTCTCAGCCACTCGCGACGGGCAACCCCTCTAGCTTTTACCGATACAAGGTGGTGATTGTGCAGGTTGAGCAACTCTGGCCTACCCATAGCCCCGCTGAGGCACCGGGGCGCATCTTGCTGGGGCTAGTGGTCTATGCGCTCAAAGGCAGCACCCGTTTAATGGCTGACTCCATTGAAGCCCCCCAAAGCCACTTTTCACCTAGCTTAGCCCCCTACATACGAGGCAGTACACTCCAAGCCGATCAGATGTTGCTCGTGCTCGACGCCGATGCCATCGCCCGATCTCCTCTACTGCACGTTCATTAACGGCCTTGCAATCTACCTCCGGTGTGCTCTACCTAATTCCCTGCCCCTGCCCCGTCAGGACCCATCATTGCATCCATTTTGCTAGGACACCATCACCATGAATTCCCACAAAGACCCCTCTTTTACCGCGTCTAGCAGTCCACTGCCGTCGTCTCTATCAAACACCAACGGAACTCAGTCCCAGGTAGGGGAGCCCATCTTACCGTCCAGAGGGCTGTCATCGTCCTCAAAGGGGCCCCGGAGCAGGTCAGGCTCATCCATATCTTCGTCTCGCTCGGCCTCAACCTCAGTCGGCGGGCGGCGAAATCTAAAGGCCAAAACCACCCTCTTAGCCATCGGTCTAGGAACGTTGCCCGTGCTCATCACCGGCAGTATTGCGACCTGGTTTACCCACTATCAGCTCTCTAAACAAGCCATTCAACGTCAGCAGCAGTTGGCTAGCACCATTGGCCTGCAAATCAACAGATTTGCCCCCAAGGCGTCATCTCAGTTGATTAACCAACAGACTGACCTAGCCCCGCTCACCGAGGGTGTCCAGGCAACAAACACTCCCCGATTTAGCGTCATGAATCACGCACCGGCCTATTTTGAAACCAGCGAGGGTAAAGAAATCCCGATCTCCGCCGACCGCATTCAGACCGATGGCAGCAGCGTCACAATTGATGGAGAGCCCTTTCAGCCCGGTGGCAACATCATCAAGAAAGAGAACCGAGTGCTGGTCTCCGATGATCATGAGGGCATTGGCAACGAGATCCAAGCCCGTTTTCCCAAGTACACCGAGCTGCGTCAAAGCGATGTCGTCATCACCACCACAGATGTCTCTGATGGGACAACCTATTTACTCTCCTATGCCCCCGTTCCTAAGATCGAAAACCTCAGCAATGATTGGGGTGTACTGGTCTACGAATCCACTGGTATTGCCTTTGCCTATCAACAAACGGTGCTACCGATGATGCTCATGGGCACAGCCCTGATTGCCCTCTTAACCGCCGCGTTAGCCGCGTACCTGGCAAACCGAGCCACCAAGCCCATCATCCAAGCGACCGATGCCACCACAAAGCTAGAGCAGGGGGCACTCAATACCCGCTTAGCCGTGCGGGGCAGCGGCGAAGTCGCCGTCTTAAGCTCAAATATCAACAGCCTCGCTGACCAACTCCAAGATCTCATGGAGAACCTAGAAGAAAAATCAGCACAGGAGCAGGGGGCGGTTCAAGCCCAGGCGGTGATGGTTGAGCAGCAGCAGCAACAGCGCGAAGCCATGCAGCAAGAACTCCTGCGCCTCATCCAGGCGGTAGAAGGGGCTGCTGACGGCGATTTGACCGTCCGCGCAGAACTCTCCACCGGAGAAATTGGCATCGTAGCAGATGTCTTTAACTCAGTCATAGAAAACCTGCGTAAGATCGTCCTCCAGGTCAAACAGGCCACCACCCAGGTCAACAGTTCCGTCGGCTCAAACCAGGAAGCCATGCGCAGACTGGCCAACAACTCGCTGGCTCAAGTCGATGAAATCTCCCATACCCTGGTTTCTGTGAAGCAGATGTCAGAGTCAATTCAGTCGGTGGCCCAGAGCGCCCGACAAGCGGCAGTGGTGGCCCGCAATGCCTCCGACACCGCCCAAAAGGGGGGGCAGGCCATGGACCAAACCGTCAACAGTATCTTGGGACTGCGCGCCACCGTGGCTGAGACCACTAAAAAAGTGAAGCAGCTGGGCGAAGCCTCCCAGCAAATCTCCCAGGTAGTCGGTCTCATCAACGAAATTGCCTTAAAGACTAATTTGCTGGCGGTTAACGCCAGTATCGAAGCCGCCCACGCGGGTGAAGAAGGCCAGGGCTTTGCAGTCGTCGCGGGCGAGGTGGGTGAGCTAGCCGACCAGTCTGCGGCGGCCACCAAAGAAATCGAACAAATTGTCAAACATATCCAAGAGGGCACCAAAGAGGTGGTCGAAGCGATGGAGATTAGCACCACTCAAGTGGTCGAAGGCACCTATCAATTACATGAAACCAAGGAAAGTCTTGAGGAGATTTTGAGCGTCTCTACCGAGATCGACCAGTTGGTACAGTCCATCTCTGAGGTGACCGTGGCCCAGGCCAGCACTTCTCAGACAGTGACCGATTTAATGAAACAGATTACAACCGCCTCACAGCAAACCTCTACCTTTTCTCGCCAGGTAGATGGGGCCCTGCGTGAAACGGTCGAAGTTGCCCAAGAGCTTGAATCCGCGATTGACAAATTCAAAATCGGTTCGAACTATTAGGGTACGCCTACCCCATTCAGGCCCGCTTTCCCATGAATCAACCTGGTGGATCAGACTATGGCCCAAGATTTAGAACGCCAAGCCCAACTTAGTTGTCTGGACGAAATTGCTGAATACTTTGACACGATTGAGTCGGTATTGTTGGAGCTAACCGAGGCTGGCTTAGACTTCCAACAAATTGATGCCAGCCTGAGGGCTGCCCACACCATTAAGGGACTGGGGGCCATGATTGGTTGCCATCCCCTTGGCGGACTGGCCCATCGTCTCGAAGACTATTTGAAGATTTTGAAGGCGCGCCAGCACTCCATTCAGATCGATAGTGAGTTGCAAACCTGGCTGCTGCTGGTATCTGACCGGATGCGTCAGATTGCTGCCTTTTACCGTGAAGATTGCCTGGTGGATAATGCCTGGATGGTCGGCCAGGTAGAGCCGGTCTTGGCCGAGCTGCATAATCGGCTAGGGGAGCTTCAGGAAAGTGACGAAGCAGCCTTGCTGGCCCAAGAAGAAAAGACCGACATCGTCGCTATCATGTTTGAAAGCGAGGTGGAGGGACTTCTACAGCGGCTGGAAGGGGTTTTGGCTGACCCTGCTCTCCCCTGCCTGCGAGAAGAATTAGATATGATTTCCCAGGAATTTGGCGACCTGGGTCAGATGCTAGAGCTGGATGCCTTTGTTGAGCTGTGTGGTTCAGTGCACCAGCATTTGTCGGTGGCATCCTCTGACGGCGTCGAAGCGATTGCACGTCAGGCGGTCAAAGATTGGCGACAGACCCAGGCCTTGATCATGGTGGGCAAGACGGATAACCTGCCCCGACACTTTGACGTGGGGGCATCGCCCACGGTCTTGCCGACTCTAGTTGAGACGGATTTCAGCCAAAATGAGTCTGAGATGACCGAGGCCCTGCCCATCCAGCAACTTGCAGGGTTTTCCGCTGAAACCGCTGAAACCGCTGAAGCCATGGAGGCCGAGCTAGAGGAGTTTCTCAACGCTCTAGATTTATCGGAGCAGGAGTTGGCTGAACTACAGGCGACAGCGCTGGACCTTGAACCCACTGAGCCCCCCGCCCTGGTCACGGACTGGGTGGATACCTTAGAGGCGATTGCCCCAGAAGACACTTTTCCAGAAGACATTGCCCCAGAGGCGATTGCCCCAGAAGACATTACCCCAGAAGACATTGCCCCACCGCTCTTTGGCGAAACAGCGCCGATTGAGGTGCTCCAACCGGATCTAAAAGCCAATGCCATCCCAGTTGTCACCTCAACCCCGTCCCCTCCCCAGGCCACCCAGTCCGATAGACCCGAAAGTATGGTACGGGTGC
>JBCCRZ010000260.1:0-8059 GCA_039200855.1 Cyanobacteria bacterium P01_D01_bin.44
GGCAGGTTTGAGCAACGAATTAATGCTTCTCCCAATGACGTGGCTGATCGCTTATGGGTGAAAACTCATCTCGAACCCGAGGAGGAAAAACTACGGGTCTCAACCTAGAGGGGGTTTAGATAGTTTTTTTCTCGGGACGATTAACGTCTCGATAGAGCCGTATCGCTATGAGGTAAAGCAGCCAAAATATACGTTTAGGCAGGTCAAATGGGCGGTGGACAGACCGGCTGAGGATTTTTCGTTTTTTGACTGTCAGGTTGGGCTGCGCGATCGCAACAGGGCTGACTGGTCAGTTCGATCCTCCCAACCCGGCCTGATTTACTATCCCCATCCCGAGACAAAACCCGAGCATTTTCAAGACCCTGGCACGTTGGAAGTGCTGACCACGTTTATGAGTGGTTTGAGCTATGGCGATGCCTTAGTGCTGGAGTTGGATTCAGACCAGATGGTGATTGGGGCAGGGGGAAAGGGTGAAGGGGGAAAGGGGGAAGGGGTAAAGGGGAAGGGGTAAAGGGGAAGGGGGGAAGGGTAATAAACCATCATTCGCCATAGACCGTCACCATGATTTCGCGGTGACGCGCCTTATTGTCGCAGTCAATGTGGAAAATTTGCTGCCAGGTACCTAGCACGGGTTTGCCACCCTGTACCGGCACTGTCAGCGATGGCCCTAGCCAAGTTGCCTGCAAATGGGAATGGCCATTGCCGTCGTGCCAGGTTTGCTCGTGACCATAATCTCGACTGGGTGGGATCAAGCGATTGAGAATATCGGGCAAATCCTTTTGTAGACCGGGCTCAAACTCAATTGCCCCGATCGCCCCAGTGCTGCCGATATTAAAAACGTTAACTAACCCCGCCTGGATGCCAGACTGTCTGACGATGTGCGCGATTTGAGCCGTCAGGTCGTGCATCTGACCGTGACCTTTTGTGGAGAGTTGAATCTGTTCTTGATACACCATATGCGCTGGTCGTGCGTGTCAAAGCTATAACTAAAGAATAGATTTCAGAAGTATGGCTATCTATCCGATGGCTCATAAAATTCTAAGTTATCCCTTCTTTTAGCTCCTCATGGTTCAACTACTCGCTGTAACTGATTACATCTTCAGCCTTGCCGAGGTTGAGCGAGTATATAGGGTTACGGCAAGTACAAATCCCAACTTCTTTTCCGAATGGGGTGATCCATTCGAAGATCTGAAAAAGGCAGATCAAGACCGGCTAGCACTGATCAAGCGTCGCTATTTATATCATCGTCAACATGGTCATTTGTTAGAAAACGCCGTCAATTTTCTGGTGATCTCGCCACTGTTGGAAATGGCTGGGCTTTATGATCCCCCATTTTTGTTAAGGTCAGAAGTTTCGGTGCAGTTTGAGTTTGAGGATGAAAACCAGAAAGTGTATCAAGGCCGAATAGATGCTTTAGTGGTTCGGCAAAGCCTTTGGATTGTATTAGTGGAGTCAAAGCGAACTTCGTTCAACATGACCACAGCACTGCCCCAAGCCCTTGCCTATATGGCGTCTAGTCCCCAGGAGGGACCAAAGTTTGGGCTAGTGAGTAACGGTGAATACTCGATCTTCGTCAAACTGAATCAAGGACAATATGCTTTCTCAGATGATTTTTCTTTGAATCGCAGACGTAATGAGCTTTGGGATGTGCTCAAGATTCTAAATCGGCTGAAGCTTGAAGCTTAAAGGGGTTTTTGTTGTGATTGAGTTTTTCTATTGCTTTAGAATGAATTTTAGGTCAAAGGCTATCGCGTAGCTTAGCCACCATTTCTGTCCGTGCAGAGACGTTTAGTTTGCGAAACATTCGTTTCAAGGCTTGTTTGACGGAATTCTGTGTAATCCAAAGTTCTTTACCAATGTCTGCATTGGTGAGCCCTTGGGCAACCAGGTTTGCAATCTGGATTTCTCTAGGGGTGAGTCTTGCCAGGTTTGGGTTAGGTTCCTTTAAGGCGATTTGTCTGAGTTCAGCCAGGCGAGTAGAAAGGTGGGTGCAGATCGCGCCTAGTCTGGCTAAATCAAGCTGATTAAACTCAAGGGTGTCACCAACCCGGGCCAAGTGAACGGTTCCCACTAACTGCCCTCGGCCCACCATAGGGCCAGTCATAATGTGCTCATGATCGCCCTCAGCGCAGCATCTTTGGTAGAGCTCACTTTGCTTCCAGGTGCCCCTGGGCAGCACTAACGCTTCGTGGGCAGGGGTATGGTACTGGACCACATATTTGAGAACGGGATCGACCGCCTTGCCCCATTTTTGGTAGCGCTCAATAAACTGATCGGAGACACCTTTGACATCAACGCTGGCCAGGCAGTTTTGGTTATCTAGTAGATAAATGCCCCAGCGCTGTACATCAAAATGGTGGCTGATGTGATCCATGAAGTGCGATCGCAGCGCCTGTTCAGTGGATGCCGTTGCGATCTCATCAAACAAAGACTGCAGAGACGTCACCATAAAATTTGCCAAACCCATCAAAAGTGTACCCACCTGAGGTCTATCCGTCAGGACAGCCCCTGCCTACGATCGTTCCACAGGTAGGAAACTTGAGGCAACTCAAATGACTCAGCTACAGATCGGCTTTTTAATCTATCCAGGCGTTGTTCAACTCGACGTCATGGGAGCTTATCAGGTTCTGGCCTTTCCCTCCAATACGCAGGTGCATTTGATTGGGAAAACGGTAGAGCCCTTGACCAGTAATGAAGGGTTAATGTTGGTGCCAACGATCACGCTGACAGAGTGTCCGAAGCTGGACGTCATTTGTGTCCCTGGTGGCGGCATGGGGCAACTTGATGCCATGACCGATGCTGACATCCTGGATTTCTTGAAAAAGCAGGGCGAAACCGCCCAGTATGTTACTAGCGTTTGCACTGGCTCGATGATTTTAGCGGCAGCGGGGTTACTCAACGGCTATAAAGCCACCTGCCATTGGGCTTTTCGAGAGCAGTTAGCCAAGTTAGGAGTTGACGTCATTCCAGACCGGGTGGTGATTGACCGCAATCGGGTCACCGGGGCAGGGGTGACCTCTGGCATAGATTTTGGGTTGACCCTGCTGGGTTTGCTGTGCGGTGAAGATATGGCAAAACTGACTCAACTCTTCATGGAATATACCCCCGCTCCGCCTTTTAACGCGGGGACACCAGATACTGCGGGGGAGGCCCTCGTCAATATGTTGATGAAGGGCGGTAAACCTATGATCGATGCCTTTTGGGCACGAACCAATGCGATCGCGCGGCAAGGCTCTAAAGCGCCGCCGACTGCCAATGGGTGAAAATGTGGGTCGCTTGAACCTTGAGTTGGCAGGTCTCCAGGTCAAAAATCATGGGCTCATACTTGGGGTTAGCCGCCTCTAAAACGACAACGGCGTCTTTTTGAAAGAAGTGCTTCAGGGTTGTGCCTTGCCCCTCTACCCAGACGGCTACGATTTCACCGGGCCTGGGTTTATAGTTATCTGGCACAGAGCGCATACCGACGTAGGCTCCGTTTGGAATACCCGCCCCAATCATACTGTCCCCTGAAATCTTAAGGACATAGTCAGAGGGCTTACGACCGCTATATTCGATATTGAGATAGTCGATATCTTCCGCGAATGGATCGTGGGTGACTGGATCGTGGCAATAACCGGCAGCAATCTCGCCACGAATCGGTAATCCCTGGGGGACGGGTATCGAGGGGTCGGTGTAGCTAGTAATTGGCAATCCAAACCTGATCAGTCTAATGCCGCGTGCTTTCCGCTTAAGGCGTCTGATATAGCTGTTTTTCTCCAGCCATTTCAGACTGTTTTGCACACTCCCATTTGAGCGCTTGAGCCCCTGGGTAATTTCGCGCACCGTCGGACTGCTCCTGTAGTCGCGCCAGTAAGACTCGATAAAGGTTAGAACCGCCTGGTGGGGTTTACGAATCGCCATAACTTGATGCCATGTGTGACTTCAAGATTATAGTTCATGTGTTCTATTGCTGCAAGGTGGGCAAAGATTCCTTAGGCACCACGGTGAGGTCTAGGCGCTGACCTCGACGCAGGAGGGTGATCTGCGATCGCACCCCAATCGTTTGCTCAGTCAAGAGCCGATGGAGATCATCAACGTTGCTGATGGGCTCGCCATTAAAGGCCACAATCAGGTCGCGATCGCGCAGCCCCGCAGCCTGGGCTGGGCTGCCGGATTCTAGCCAGGTTACCAGGACCCCACTGTCAGAGGTTAAATCATGCTCTCTGACCAATCGCTGCGGCAGTGGCACGGTTTGACCGCCCACCCCAATTCGCCCACGACGTACTCGCCCCATTTGCATGAGAGGGCCAATCACCCGCTTAGCGGTGTTAATCGGTGTCGCAAAGCAGATGCCCTGAGCCGCTTGAATGATAGCTGTATTCACCCCAACGATCTGTCCGTGGGAGTTAACCAGTGGCCCACCGGAGTTGCCCGGATTGAGCGCCGCATCGGTTTGAATCACACTGTCAATCAACCGCCCCGATTTCGAGCGAAACGACCGCCCTAGGGCGCTGACCACGCCAGCCGTGACCGTGCATTGAAACCCGAGCGGATTACCAATGGCAATTACCAGCTGCCCCGCTTTCAGAGATTCAGAATTACCCAGGGCTGCATGGGGGAACCCGGAACCAGGAATGCGAATAATCGCCAAATCGGTATCAGGGTCATCGCCAATCAGGTCGGCTTTGTACTGCTGTCCGTCAGCTAGTGTGACTTCAATGACATCGGTGTTACTGACCACATGGCTATTGGTGAGAATGTAGCCATCCGGTGTAAACAAAAAGCCGGACCCATTGCCTGCCACTTCTAAAGGCCGCCGCATGTCAGCCCGCAGCCGCAGGCGGCGCACCTCGATATTGACGACGGCGGGGCTAACGGTTTCGACTACGTGGATGACGGCCCGTGAGTAGGCATCCAGTA
This sequence comes from Cyanobacteria bacterium P01_D01_bin.44, assembly GCA_039200855.1. Classification (GTDB taxonomy): domain Bacteria; phylum Cyanobacteriota; class Cyanobacteriia; order Phormidesmidales; family Phormidesmidaceae; genus SIO4C1. Next base: position 4,900 of record JBCCRZ010000260.1, read on the forward strand.
ATGCCTCATCGGAACTGTCCTGTCCCCTCTCGGGCTGCTGTGGGGTCTGGGTCTGATCGAAGTCTGAAATCAACTGAGGCGTGACTTTCATAGTTCTATGGTGAGGAGGAAATAGAAAGATCGTGCCGAGTTTTCAATGGCTTCGCCCAGTACGGATATCCGATAGGTTTGATAACCTTGACCACGGCTTAGCAGAGATCATAGGTTTCTCAGAGAACTCTGGATGTTGCCTAGCTGGGTCTCAACGCCTTTACCCAAGACAGTTCAGGGCTGCGTTAGAACCCAGGATTTTTCCAGAAAATATGGAATCTTTTAGCCCTGGCCAGTCCTCTCCAATCCGAGTTGGATGAGCCGATCAACCAGCTCGTCAAACTCCATGCCAGCGGCCTGCCACAGCATAGGGTACATGCTGGTCGCGGTAAACCCTGGCAAGGTATTGATTTCGTTGATCAACACTTCGCCCGTGTCTTCGAGATAGAAGAAATCAACCCGCGAAAGCCCGGCTCCATCAATGGCTTGGAAGGCGCGAATAGCCATGTCTTGAATTTGAGTGACGACTGACTCCGGTAAGGGCGCAGGGATGAATAAATCGGCTTCGCCAGCGGTGTACTTGGTTTCGTAGTCATAAAAGTCGCTGTTAAACCGAATCTCGCCGACCACAGAGGCTTTGGGGTTGTCGTTACCGAGGACGGCACATTCCACCTCGCGGGCGGTGACCCCGGCTTCGACGATGATCCGGCGGTCGTAGCTTGCCGCACTGTCGAGGGCGGCTTCGAGTTCCTGGCGGTTGGTGGCTTTGGCGATGCCCACCGAGGAGCCTAAGTTTGCCGGTTTGACAAAGCAGGGGTAGCCTAAATCCGCTTCGAGGTCGTCGCAGAGTTTTGGGAAAACGCAGGGGTTGGAGTAGATTTGCGATCGCAACACCCCCCGATATTTCACCTGAGGCAACCCCGCCTGGGCAAAAGCCATTTTCATCACAATCTTATCCATGCCGACGGCGGAGCCCAACACGCCGCAGCCGACATAGGGCACCTGCATGAGCTGTAACAGGCCCTGAAGCGTCCCATCTTCACCATTAGGACCGTGTAGCACCGGAAACCAAATATCGATGCTAGATGCGTCTTGAAAGACTGGGAGGCGTTCGCTGAGGGAAGCCGTCAGTGACTCATCAGACCTATCGGGTAGCTGTAGCGGGGTTCCTGCCGAGAGCATCTGCTGGGCGGTCTCACCGATCAACCACCTGCCGTCTTTGCGAATGTGGACAGGCAGCACGTCGTACTTGTCAGCATTGGCACCCGTTGCAAGGGCATTAGCGATGGCTTGGGCGGAGCGAATCGAGACCTCATGTTCGCCAGAACGGCCACCAAAGATTAGACCCACGCGCAGCTTTGCCATGATGACTTCCCTTGCTACAAAACTTAAAGCGTTAGCCTATCACGGCTTGGGGCTGCACTTAGATACCCCCCAAAAGAAAAAGACCTTATGGCTTCCCGAGGGAGGCCAAAGGTCAAATATCAGGGTGCATCTACCAATTAAAAGTTCCGCCTTTTTGTCCCTCAATCCGGACAGAAACCAGATAAAAAATTGCCTGGACTAGAAAAAAGTTTTGGTCAAAATGGCAGGATAGCCTTTTGAAAAGTCGAGGTAACCAGAGATAATGCCAGTGGAAACGTAACATTTTGCAAAAGTCAGTGAAATACTTTTTCCTGTCTGACGGTTGGACAACGGGGCGAGTTTGGGAGTTTGGCGGTCTCTGGAATGAAGCTGCCTGGCAGCGCAAGCCTGACATTCAAAGACTTGAACTTTGTATTCAAGAAAACACTGAAAAATTGTGGCTTTATCAAGTCGAAGATGACGTACTGATGATCGAGGTCAAGCCCGAAGGGACGGTCCAGCAGCCCATTGGCCAGGTTGTGCTGAAGCGCCTGATCAGTGCTGACCAAGTGATTAAGAAGCTGTGTACGGCTGAGCAAGTTGCCGTCGGCAATCATCTTGGTCAGCTATTATTAACGTCTTTAGACGAAACGTCGTCAACGCTTGCGAATACCGGACACTAAAAGATAAATATCCCTGTGCCCTTACATTTGCGCCCTTACATTACAGCGTTGCCTTTAAGCTGCTGACGGCCCTTTGTAACGCTGCCAAAGCACGGTTGTAACCCAACAGTGCATCTACCAAGTTACCTTCTGCATCAACCAGGTCAGATTGGTTTTCTAACACCTCAAGCTGCGTGCCTACCCCGGCATCTTCACGCAAATTAGCGAGTCTGAGCGCTTCTTGAGCCTGGGTGACCGCTACTTGAGCGGTGTCAATGTTTTCGGCATTGGCCTGCAAATTAAAATAAGCCTCTTCAACTTCAAATCGAATTTGGTCTTCAGTTTCGCCGAACCCTTCTTCGGCCACTTCAGCGGTAATTTCCTGCTGGCGGGCGCTAGCCCTGGCTGCCCCACCATCGTATAACCGCCAGCTCAGCCGTGCGCCAAAGGAGTAGAGATCGGCAATATCATCGCCATCATCAAAGGTATCAGAAAGGCTGTAATTGGCAAATAGACTTACCTGAGGCCTGATCGCGGCGCGAGCGGCAATACTTTGCTGTAGACCAATTTCACGTTGCTCAAGCTGTTGTTCTAGTTCAGCCCGGTTTTGAAAGGCCAGCAGGATACTTTCCTCTAAGGTGAGGGGCCATTCTTCGGCTTTTGCAACCTGGGTGGCTTGCACATCTCGAGTACTGGGCAGATTGAGCTGTCGGGCCAAATCTCGCTGGGCAATCCGCTGCTGGCTTTGGGCCTGGATTAAGGCCTGGCGAGCATTGGCAAACTGCACCTCAGCCTGCAGCACGTCAAAACGGGTACCAATCCCTTCTCGCTGACGGAGTTGGTTGTCGCGCAGGTTTTGGGCCGCTTCATCTAAAAATGCCTGGTTAATCCGAATGTCTTCGGTGGCTTCTTGAATCGCGTAGTAAAGGTTAGCCGTGATCAATCGCAGTTCTTCCTGGCGACGCTCCACCTCTAGCTCATTTAGTCTGACCTGGGCTTCTGCAGCGCGAATACTGGAACTGCGAAAGCCGGATGTGAACAAATCGTAGTTGACTTCAAGGGAAGCTCCCAGGGTTGTATCAATGCCCTCGCCTTCTTCAAAAATGCTGCCCTGATCTTCTTGA
>JBCCRZ010000261.1:0-8026 GCA_039200855.1 Cyanobacteria bacterium P01_D01_bin.44
ATATCGGCAAAGGCTTCAGGGGTGAGCCCCGTCACCCAATCGTTGAGCTCCTCGACTTTGTCTTCGGCAACCGCTGTTTCTAAACAGGCATTATCTAAATGACTGGCCGCAGCAGAAATCTGGCGATTTGCTTCGGAGTCGGGCAGGTTGCGCATCAGCTCGCCCATGGCAAACAACACGGCGGTGCAGCCGTGCTGCTCGGTCAGTTGTTTTAGCTGATCTTCAAATTCTGCTGTCGGATTTATCATGGTTTATGCAACTGCTCCTGTTTCAAATACTCGACCAATCACTGCTTCGACGGGGGGATCAGCCACCGTGAGATCTTTTACCGCCAGGTCAGCGAGAAGGTGTGACACAGTTTGGGTGAGCTGGTCTCTCCGCACCAGAAAAACGGCTTTGCAACCTTCAAGGGTGCTGAGTTCACCATACTCGCTGAGTTTTTCAAGGGGAAGGCTGCAATCAAACTCGACGGTGACTTCGCGGTAGGGGGCAAAGCGATCGAGCAGCCCCTCTAGAAGACCATCATAAATCAGCTGACCCTGGTGGATCAGGAGAACGCGATCGCACAGGGCCGTGATATCTGCCATGTAGTGACTGGTCAGCAAAACCGTTGCCTGGTAGCGCTGATTATATTCTTGCAGAAATTCGCGCACTGCAACCTGGGCGTTGACATCCAGCCCCAGGGTGGGCTCATCTAAAAACAGCACCTGGGGGCGGTGCAGCAGGGCCGCCAGCATTTCCGCTTTCATCCGCTCGCCGAGGGAAAGTTTGCGCACGGGCTGGGTGAGTTTGTCCTTAAGGCTGAGCATGTCAGCTAACTCATCCACGCGATAGCGCAGCTGTTTGGGCGTAAGGCCATAGATCGCTGCATTAATGCGCAGCGAGTCGAGGGTGGGCAAGTCCCAAATCAGCTGCTGCTTTTGGCCCATTACCAGGGTGATTTTTTGTAAAAATCTGGGCTCGCGCTTAAACGGGGTATAACCGGCTACCTTCACCTGCCCCGAGGATGGGTGGATCAACCCGGTGAGCATTTTTAGGGTGGTGGTCTTGCCAGCACCATTGGGCCCTAAAAAGCCAACCACCTCCCCCGGCTCAATTTGGAATGAAACCTGCTTGACCGCCTCTACATTGCGATATTGACGGCGAAAAAAATGCGCCATGGTCCCTTTGAATCCGGGCTCTTTGACCGCCACCGGATAAACTTTTCCTAGACTGTTGACGTCGATCATTGACATAAACTCTTAGTCTTTATCCGGATTTCACAACTGCTAACCGCTTTCTGTAAGTAATCATGCTGAGTGAGTCACCCCCTGGCAACCGCCAGCGGTTTCACCGTTCCCTTTTATACAGTAACGATAAACGTCAAATCGTTGGCATTGGAGTAACCCCCAGCCCCATGAATTATTCAATACAGACTTTACACAAGCCTGTCTCAGACAGTGCTGCCAGCAATAGTGGCAATCAATCCAATTCGCAACCGACCTCTAAACCAAGCAAGGGTTCATCTGATTCGTCCACATCCTCTACGGAGACCAATCAAGATACAACCTGGGAAGTTTTGATGCGTCCAGCCTAGGCGTCAAGCAGGTATAAGTTCTGAGTTTTGAGTTTTGAGTTGGGTGTCTAACTTAAAGCTCAAAACTCGAAATTAAGAACTCCCCACCCCCAATAAAATGACTGACATATATAAAAATAATCATTTAAATAGCGCGGACAGGCAGAGTGAAGCTGCTCTGATTGACGCGCTCAATCGCTATTATGAAGAAGCTTTAACCTATGCGGCGGCGGGGGACATTGAGGCTGCGATCGCACTTTACCGCGAAGCCATCAAAACCTTTCCTGACGAAGATGGCCCGTATATTGCCCTGGGCGATTTTTTAATCGAGCAAAAACGCTACGACGAGGCCATCGCCACCTTCGAAACAGCCATGGAAACCGTCAAGGTGCAAAATCGTTTTTTTCATCGCAGCTATGCCAATGCGCTGTTTGCAAAAGGCAATTACAAAGCAGCGGCAGCGGTCTACGATCGCGTGATTGCCCAACATCCCAATGACTACAACGCCCACACCCGACGCATCGTGCTGCTAGCCATGGCAGGCGAACTCGCCCAGGCCAGCACAAACTTGATCAACCTGGCCCAGCATAGCGAAGACATTGCCTATCTCGTCGATGAGGCTGTCGCTCAGACGATGGCGGTTTATCAGCAATACACCGCTGGCATCCGGCTCTTTCAAACCGTGCTCAATCGCATCGGGCAGGCCCACTCCCCCGTGCGGAGCGCGAATATTCACAAAGCGTTGGGCTCACTGTGGATCGATCACAATCAGCCCGGCGGGGCGATCCGTCATCTCAAATCGGCCCAAGCGATCTATCAAGAATATGGCATGACCTACGAAGCTGAGGCGGCTGAGGCGATGTTGGAGTCAATTCATTGAGGGGATTGATCTAAAGCCAGAGGATATTTCTGGGATAGGCGTCAGACATCAGCTAATTTGCGTGTGACATAATCATCAAATTCTTTAATGGGCATTTCTAAGGGGGCGTGCAATAAACCTGCTTTATCCGAATTAAAATTTGCCCCTACTTGCATCCGCCCAACCATCTCTTTATCTTCAGCGGTGGCTATTTGAATCAGTTTGACAATGTCTTGAGCATACTGGTCAGGGTTGGGCATGGTTTTCATGGCGTGGTGTGAGTAAGAAACGCCCCAGCGGGCATTCGTTTGGTTGACAGCCCTGGGCTCAAGCGCCATCCACCAGACAAAATTCGGTTCAATCGCCACTAAACCATTGGGGAAAAGACCCACAACATAAAACCGACGCTGCTCATCTTCATCTAGCTGTGGGTTGTAACTATCGGGTTGATGTTCAGAGGTATAGGAATTGCTGTGAATCGTAAAACTTGGATCGCCCGTAGGGCCGTATTCAACCAGCTTGGTCGGATTGGTAGGGCCGATAGAGCCCTTATGAGTGTAGGTGGTATGGTAGCTCTCAATAAAATTTTGATAGACAAGTTTCCAATTGGCATTCCAAATTTCTTCATGCACCACATGGCGATCTTCGTAGCGATCAAGCTCAAAATTTTTAAGAATGGGTGTGAGACCATTTAACCGTTCAGCAACGGGCTTTAAGCCTGTTTGCATCGAAACAAAAACATATCCGAGATATTCATCACTGGCGAGGGTCTCCAGTTTTTGGCCCTCTCTATCTTCAGGACAGAAACCCTCTCGCTCGGTTACACTGACAAGCTCACCATCTAATTCATAAGCCCAGCAATGGTAGGGGCAAACCATCCGTTTGGTGGAACCGCTGCCTTCTAATAATTGGGTGTAGCGATGTAGACAATAATTTGCCAGGGCGCGAATCGAGCCATCCCGCTGTCGCATCACAATGATGGGACGCTGCCCCAAGGACGCCGTGAAATAATCACCGGGATTGGGAATAGAACCGGCCCGCCCAACCATGATCCAGTCGTTATCAAAAATGCGGGTCAGCTCGCTAGCAAAAATGTCAGGATCGGTATAGGTCTGTTGCTTGGGAGCCAACATTCGCGCTGGGATCTTGGGCGCTAGGGGCTTATCAAGTGTGTACTCAAACCCGCTGGAATTGTTCATAACCTATCACTTTGTACAGACAGTAAGCTAACGAATCCATTCAACGCAAACTGTTTCACTGAATACAAAGCAGGTCTATCAAAATAGGCTAATACGTCTTATTTTGCGCGTGGATATGGCACCAAAGCCACTGCTCCCCTCGCTCGGCGGAGCTAATCACGGGATGCCCCGTTTCCTCGTGGTGCCGTCGGGTGTTAGGTCAGTTCGCACTGTCCAGTATGGCGAGGGCCAACCAGGAGTATTGCCGCTACACAACTACCAGACTGAGACGGTCGCTCTCGTCCGCTGGGAGGCGGACACTTCTTTTCAACGGCACACTCACCTGGGCGGCGAAGATTTTTTTGTAGTCGAAGGCACCTTTGAAAACGAGCAGGGGATCTACCCCAAGGGCACCTGGTTACGTCACCCCGCCAACAGCATTCATACACCGTTTAGTCGTCAAGGGTGCATCATTTGCGATAAAGGTGGATATTTGCCTGCCTAGCTCAAACATACGAACTCAGGCGCGTTTTTATTGTGTCTTTCGGTTGAGAAACTGTCACAGTATTGATAGCTCTGGTCTATAGTTGATCTATCCATAGATAAATGACATCTCTCGATAAAGCGGGGTTTGATGTACCGAATCCTCATTGCAGAAGACGAGTCTCGCATCGCCTCGTTTGTAGAAAAGGGGTTAAAAGCTCAGGGATTTACGACTGCGATCGCACCTACTGCCAGCGAAGCCATCCTCCAGGCAATAGGAGATGACTTTGACCTGCTTATTCTCGACCTGGGTTTGCCCGACAAAGACGGCTTACAGGTCGTTGAGGAACTGCGCGGTCAGGGCGCAACCTTGCCTATTATCATTCTCACCGCGAGGGATGACATCAACGATAAGATAGCCGGTTTAGACGGCGGTGCTGATGACTATGTGACAAAGCCCTTTCGATTTGAAGAGTTGCTAGCCAGGGTGAGGGCCCGTCTCAGGCAAACCCGCAGCGCAGCGATCTCTGACGAACAGGTTTTGCGAGTGGCTGATGTCGAACTCGATCTGCACACTCGACGGGTGCGAGTCAATAATGAAGTGATCGATCTGCCTGCCCGTGAGTTTACCCTGGCAGAGGCATTCTTTCGGCATCCTGGGCAGGTGCTTAGTCGAGAACAGCTACTGGACCGGGTATGGGGATATGACTATAATCCAGGCTCCAACATTGTTGATGTGTATGTCGGCTATTTGCGTAAAAAGCTAGGTGGCGACTTGATTGAGACCGTCCGTGGGATGGGATATCGCCTGCGTACATGAGAGTTTTCTCATGCAATTTAATGATTAAAAAGGTTAAATAGAGGTGAACTTTACGGGCTAAGCAACCCAGGGGTAACCATTGACAATACGATTAAATTTCCTGGGGCTCCTTGGGCCTCAATGCTGATACAACTGGTGAAATATTCCACTTTATAAGTAGCCAACAGAATTAGAGTCCTTCAGAATTTTCGGGAGAGCAAGAACTCAAAGTTTTCCAGTTTTGAAAAGCTTAGGAAATCTCGAAATCTTTTATCTCATGACTAACGTTTCTAGAAAAACATTAAATTCGCCAACGGCATCAATTTTAATAACCCAACAACATTTAACAAGAATGCCTGTAAAGGCTGTCCTTCTGACAGAGTAGAAACTTCAGATATTCACAAATTGATGGGACAACTCACTCGTTAAACTGCATCGTTTTTTTAAAATTCTTTATAAATGCGCCAAATTTTAATCGTTGAAGATGAGAGGAACTTGGCTGCCTTTGTGGCCAAAGGATTCCGAAAGTACGGATTTACCACCACAGTGGTAACCGATGGTGAGCAAGCCCTGCAAGCAACCCAAGAAAATTTCTATGACGTCGTTTTGCTGGATTTAGGGCTGCCAATTAAAGATGGTTGGGAAGTGCTAAAAGAGCTGCGTGCCAGAGGAGATCAGCATCCTGTCATTGTGGTGACAGCGCTCAGCGATCTGCGCCAAGAAGCTTTAGCCGCTGGGGCAAACGACTACGTACCCAAGCCTTTTCGGTTTATGGATTTGTTAGCGGCGGTAAGAAGGCAGTTAGAAGAAAATGAAGATGGAGGTTAGAGGTTGGAGGGTACACAAAAGCAAGAAATCCATTCACCTAAGAAACTCATCTACCTGATTGACTGACAAAACTTTGAGCTTGGCGGCTGGAAACCCCCTACATATTGGAAACCCTTTGGAATAACAAGTCCACGCAGGTCGACTTCCTATCTGTAGGCGCAACCTCTAGTCGCTAGCCGATACCGACCCACCACCCACTACCTCTTTCTATCGATTGGCAAATTCAGCCGAAAGGTAGCTCCCTTACCCTCCTGACTGATTAACTCAACGTTGCCGCCGTGGGCGTCGGCAATGGCGCTAACGATGGATAACCCTAATCCAGAACCTTCTGAGCGACGCTGACGATGATGTCCTCGGGCAAAGCGGGCGAAAATAAGCTCCTGATCCGCTGAACTTATACCTTCACCCGTGTCTTTTACCCAAAACTGAACCTGGCGATTGTCTTTAAGACGACAACCTAGTTCAATCTTGTCTTCCTCCTGAGTATATTGTGCAGCATTTCTCAGCAGGTTGAGTAGGGCACCGGTTAACCGCTGGCGATCGGCAATTATCTTGCCTTGTCCTTCGATTTTTAATTGCCAGTTGCGCTGAGCCAGGGCCTGGGCTTTTTCAAAAAGTTCTGTGGTAAAGGCACTCATCTCAAGAGCTTCCAGCTGCAAAAAATCTTTTCGTTCTGACTTGGCTAGCAATATCATATCGTTGACCAAACGCCCCATGCGGTCTAGCTCATCGATGACGAGTTCCAGGGTCTCATGGCGTTCTTGGGGGTCTTCGTCAAGCAGCTCAAGATGACCTCGAATGATCGTAATAGGGGTACGCAACTCATGCCCCGCATCGTTCACAAAGGCGCGCTGGATATCAAACGCTTGTTGGATACGGTTCATCATGGCGTTGAAGGTATCGGCAAGATCGGCTAACTCACCGTGGCCCTTTACAGCCGGTATCCGCTGGGTTAAGTCAGACTCACTAATCGTGCGGGCCGTCTGTGAGAGCGACCGAATTGGGGCCATTAGCCGTCCAGCCCCTAGCCACGACAGCAGTAATGACAGTGCTACAATAGCTGTAATCATACCAATAAATAAATAAACTCCCACGAGCGATTCTTGGAGTTCGCCCATGGTGACATGGAGCGCGACAAATACGCCCCTCTGCTCACCGTCTAAAAAAAGCGGGTCAGCTTTATAAAGAATGCTGCCAATGTTAGGGTCGTCAACAGTCTTTTCGCCACGGATAAACTCAGTAACGCCCTGCCACTGTTGGAATAACTCTGAATCAAGTTGGAAGGGTTCTAGGAGATAATTGGGGTTAGACCGATATAGCTCACCGTCGATCAGCACAATATGAAAATTATCATCCTCAGGTCTTTTATTTCTTAGGCGCTCATCGATAAAGTTTTCTAGCTCATCAATACTTTGGTCGGGTGCCGTCTCCCAGCTGCGATAAGCGTCTAAAAAGACTTCTCGTTCTTCGTTGAGAGCATTGCGAACCCGTGTATTGATCTGGGTGAATAATAGATATCTAAAAACAGGAATACTAATACTCGTCAGTATCACCATCAGCAGCGTATACAATAGCAAAATACGCGTCCGTGTCTCTCTAAGGATTTGTTTCCAGCTAGGCTGATTAGATTTAACCGTTGGCGGCAAAGTCGGCAGGTTGCTCACGGGTTGGTCACCTCTGATGGGGATAGATGGTTATCAATTTCTTCCCCAGCCTATCCCATAATTTCTAACCTACTCCATGAGAAATTTCTCATGAAAGCCCTCTCATGAGGGCTCTCTCATGAAAGTCTTCTCATAGAAATTTCATATCTATCTCATTGCCCATGGTGATGTTAGGAATAAGCAAGAGGATGCTTTCATGAACACGATGAGACTGATGGTTTATTCCCACGATGCATTCGGTCTCGGCAACCTGCGCAGAATGCTCGCGATCTGTGACTATCTGCTGAGCTGCTGGCCCCGACTATCGATTTTGCTAGTATCAGGCTCACCAATGCTGCAGGGGTTTCGCCTGCCTAAGGGGCTAGATTATATTAAACTGCCCTGCCTAAATCGCGGGGTCTCAGGGGAGTTAACTGCCAAGTATTTGGGTACCTCTATTGAGGAAACGGTGGCGTTGCGATCGCAGCTAATCTACTCAGCCGCCGCCCACTACAAACCCGATTTACTGCTGGTTGACAAAAAGCCCACTGGCTTAAAAGGGGAGCTAACCTCTACCCTGAACTATTTGCAACAACATCTCCCCCATACCAAGCGAGTCCTGCTCCTGCGCGACATCCTAGACACCCCTGAGAAGACCACCTTTGAATGGCACAAACTGGG
>JBCCRZ010000262.1:0-8023 GCA_039200855.1 Cyanobacteria bacterium P01_D01_bin.44
CGTGCTCGACGGTCAGCGGCAGACCGTCGCCGAAACGCAGCTCAAAGCAGGCAATATTACCCTGCGAGAATTTGTTCGAGAACTGGCCAAATCACGCCCCTTCCGCCAGATGGCCTGGGAAAAGCTGTACATCACGAAGGCGATCGAATACATCCACCGTCGCCTCTTGGGACGACCCACCTGCGATCGCCGCGAACTGAGCCGCTATTACGACCTCTGTGCCCGTCAAGGCTTCTACGTCTTAGTCGATGCGCTAGTGGATAGTGCCGAATATTTCACCGTCTTTGGGGAAGATGTGGTGCCCTACGAGCGCTACTTGACACCCCAAGGCTATGCCCAGCGATCGCCCCAGGGTCCCAGCGGTTGGTTCAAATCCAGGGAAGATCCGGCGATCGCGGGCGAATGGATGCAACGCCATCCCCACTCTGCTCAGACCAACGGCAAAGTGAGGACTGCCACTGCCGTCCAAGAGCCCCCTCCCTTAGCGACTGAAAGTGGAGCGCCATCCAGCTCAGAGACAGAGGCCAGCACTGAAAACAACGGCAACACAGTTGCAGAACCCGCCACCACCGAAGCCGTCCCAGCCGCTACCACCGCCAACCCAACCTAAACGCCCCTACTCCCCCACTACCCTGATGCACATTCATTCCCACCCACCCGAATCGCCCTCTCCGGCCCTTGACCCCGACATCGAAGGTCGCCACTCAGAACTCCCGTCGCTGCGGCCTTTCGATCTACTGAACTACCGCATTCACATTGGTTGGTTCGGCGGCCTCCGCATCTATTCCATCGCTGACACTGGTGAATCCTATGAGCATCGTGAAACAAGTCATTCTTAACGCCGATGAGGAGCAGCGCTATCCCACCCCAGGAGAGTTGCACATGATTCGCACCTTTTGTAAAACCGGCACCGATCGCGTTCGGGTCGCTAAAGCCCTAGAAAGCAAAGCCGAAACCATTGTGGAGCGCGGCACTCGCAAATTTTGGCGAGTCTGTCCCCGGACGCCCAGTAACAGCGGCGATCGCCGCAAGACTGGTGCCGCTAAACGAGATGTGGGCTGGTACATTCGCCTGATTAGCTACTGCCTGCTCGCCGGAAACGATCGCCCCCTGCGCGAAATTGGCTTGGTAGGCATGAAGGAGCTGTACACCAATATCGGCATTCCCCTGACCAACATCTTGCAGTACATGCGCTGCTTGAAAGCCGAAGCGATCGCTCAGCTCGACGGGGCTGACGCCGACGCGGTAATTCCCTACTTCGACGAAATCATTCAGGAACTAGCGCTACCGGGAACTCCGTACTTTATGAATGACGGCCCCGGTGAAAGCGAACCCTTTACCTAACGCTATTTCAAACAGTCGAGTTTTCGGAACAGTCGGGTGGGCACCGCCCACCGCTCATAAAAGTTCCAGTTTCTCACCCCCCCAACTTTGACGAATGAGGATCCGACTATGACGATTTCAATGGGAGCTTTGCAACCGACCCGGAGCTGGGTCGGCGCCCTCGATGACTGGCTCAAACGCGATCGCTTTGTGTTTATTGGCTGGTCGGGGCTATTGCTCTTTCCCTGTGCTTACCTAGCGATCGGCGCTTGGTTTACCGGCACTACGTTTGTGAGTTCCTGGTATACCCACGGCCTCGTCACCTCCTACCTAGAGGGCTGCAACTTTTTGACCGCTGCCGTCTCGACCCCCGCCGAGAGCATGGGCCATTCCCTGCTGCTGCTGTGGGGGCCTGAGGCCAATGGCGACTTTGTCCGCTGGTGCCAAATTGGGGGGCTGTGGAATTTCACCGCCTTTCATGGCGTACTAGGGCTGATGGGCTTTATGCTACGGCAGATTGAGACCGCCCGTTTGATCGGCATTCGCCCTTACAACGCGATCGCCTTCTCCGCTCCCATCGCTGTGTTTGTGGCCACCTTCTTGATGTATCCCTTGGGGCAGTCGAGCTGGTTTTTTGCACCCAGCTTCGGCGTTGCTGCCATCTTCCGGTTTTTACTTTTCTTCCAAGGGTTCCACAATTACACGCTCAATCCGTTCCATATGATGGGGGTGGCTGGGGTGCTGGGCGCAGCACTGCTCTGCGCCATTCACGGGGCCACGGTGCAAAATACGCTGTTTAAAGACTCAACCGGCAAAAACACCTTCAAAGGGTTCACCACCACCCAGGCAGAAGAGACCTACTCGATGGTGACGGCCAACCGCTTTTGGTCCCAAATCTTCGGCATTGCTTTTTCTAACAAGCGCTGGCTGCACTTCTTTATGTTGTTTGTGCCCGTCGTCGGTTTGTGGATGAGCGCGATCGGCATGGTGGGTCTGGCCTTTAATCTTCGCGCCTATGACTTTGTCAGTCAGGAAATTCGCGCCGCCGAAGACCCTGAGTACGAGACCTTTTACACCAAAAACATTCTGCTGAATGAAGGGGTGCGGGCGTGGATGTCCGAGCTTGACCAGCCCGCGAAGAAGTTCGTCTTCCCCGAAGAAGTGCTGCCCCGAGGCTTCTCGGAATAGCTAATATCAATTCTCTAAAACTGGACTACACATCTGCCAAGTGGAAAGATCCCCCTCAATCCCCCTTAAAAAGGGGGAAACCCTGAGAATAGCCCCTTTTTCAAGGGGGCGGCGACAGCGGGGGATCCTTGACCTGTAGGGCTATTTTGCAGAATTGGTATAAATTGCGCTCCTGTTCTCAACCATCACTGCCGGGTGGGTTTCGCCAGTTTCTCAAGTCCTGTTTTCGACTCACCCCCGCTCAGGATCACGCTGACTCTGAGCGTCGCCCCTGCACACCTTCCGAGGAGGTAAATTCCTGATGGAAACCCCCATCGAAACGATTCCCGATATTTCGACTACTGACCGACCCCTGATTGAGGAAGGGTCAATCTTTGCCCCTGCTAGTCCAGGCTATGACGAAGCCTCTAGCGGCTTTGCCTGGTGGGCCGGTAATGCCCGGTTTATCACCCCCGAGCTGACGGGGCGATTCCTCGGGGCGCACATTGCCCACGCCGGACTCATCGCCTTTTGGGCCGGTGGCATGCTGCTCTTTGAGGTGTCGCATTACAACCTGTCCCAGCCCATGTATGAGCAAGGCTGCATCCTCATGCCCCACATCGCCACATTGGGTTTTGGCGTCGGGCAAGGGGGCACGGTCACCGACATCTTTCCGTTCTTTGCGATCGGCGTGGCGCACCTGATCGGTTCCGCCGTGTTGGGAGCTGGCGGCATTTATCACGCTATCAACGGCCCCGAAAAGCTCTCTGGCTTTTTCCAATTTGACTGGACAGATAAAGCCAAAGTCGCTCAGATTCTCGGCTTTCATATCTTGATGCTGGGTATTTTTGCTCTCCTGTTTTGCTGCAAGGCGATGTTTTGGGGCGGCCTGTACGATCCCTGGGCCGCTGGCGGGGGCGACGTGCGGCTGATTACTAACCCCACCCTCGATCCGCGCATTATCTTTGGCTATCTGCTGCGCCTGCCGACCGGCGGTAGCGGTTGGATTGTCAGCGTCGATAACTTAGAGGATGTGATTGGTGGCCATCTGTGGATTGGCAGTATCCTCGTCATTGGCGGTATCTGGCATATCTTGGTGCCCCCGCTGCGGTGGACCTACAACCTCTATCCGTGGACGGGGGAAACCTACCTGTCCCAAAGCTTGGGCAATGTCGCGGGGCAAGCTTTTATCGCCACGGCCTTTATCTGGTTTAACAATACGGTTTATCCCAGCGAGTTCTACGGCCCCACCATTCCCGAAGCGTCCCAGGCGCAATCGCTGGTGTTTCTTGCCCGTGACCAGGGGTTGGGAGCCGATGTGGCCTCGGCGCAAGGCCCGACTGGGTTAGGCAAATACTTACAGCGATCGCCCACGGGAGAAATCATCTTCGGCGGTGAAACCATGCGCTTTTGGGATGCTCGCGCCCCCTGGCTGGAGCCTTTGCGCGGCACCAACGGCCTGGATTTGGACAAAATCCAAAATGACATTCAGCCGTGGCAGCTACGCCGCGCTGCGGAATACATGACCCACGCCCCGCTGGGTTCCATCAACTCCGTGGCGGGACTCGCCACCGAAACCAACGCCTTTAACTACGTTTCGCCCCGCACCTGGCTGGCGACCGCTCACTTTATCTTCGCCTTCTTCTTCTTGGTGGGTCACCTCTGGCACGCTGGACGCGCCCGCGCCACCGCCGCCGGCTTCGAAACCGGCATCGATCGCGAAAACGAGCCCGTCCTTTCCATGCCACCCATCGATCCGAGCCTGCGATCGGGCTAATGACTCCTGATCCCAGGGTGCTGTCGAAAACATCGATCACAGGCTGCACTCAGCCAAGACCCCTGGGATCTAGCCCCCTCCAAGTTGCGGGATGACTACCCCGTACATCTTCAAACACCGATTGGGAATTGGTGGGCATTGCCCACCCTACGCGCTTTCACTCGCCACTGCTATTACGAATTCCACATTTCATATTCCGCATTTAAATTCCGAATTCCGTAGGGCTCTGCCCTTCCCGAAGGGTATTCCGAACTCCAAATTCACGATCTATCACGAGGAGAAGACACTCAATGGGACTGCCTTGGTACCGTGTTCACACGTCGGTTCTAAATGATCCGGGCCGACTACTCGCCGTGCATCTCATGCACAATGCCCTCTGTGCAGGGTTTGCGGGCTCGATGCTGCTGTTTGAGCTAGCCCGCTACGACCCCACCGACCCGATCTTAAACCCCATGTGGCGACAGGGCTGCTTTTTGATGCCCTTTGTGGCCCGTCTAGGCGTCACCAACTCCTGGCAAGGGTGGAGCATCACCGGCGAAACCTTTGCCGATCCGGGGTTCTGGACCTTTGAAATGGTCGCCGTGGCCCACATTGTCTTCTCTGGACTGGAGTTTCTAGCGGCCTGCTGGCACTGGGTCTATTGGGATGTCGCCACCTTTTTTGACCCCAAAACCGACGAACCTATTATCGATTTACCTCGGGTCTTTGGCATTCATTTACTCCTAGCGGGGCTGCTCTGTTTCGGCTTTGGGGCCTTCCACCTCACCGGGGTCTTTGGTCCTGGCATGTGGGTGTCTGATCCTTATGGCTTAACCGGTCATGTCCAGGGCGTCGCTCCCGAATGGGGGGCCGCCGGCTTTAATCCGAATAATCCGGGAGGCGTCGTTGCCCACCACATTGCCGCAGGCATTGTCGCCATTATTGGCGGCCTGTTTCATATTTTCGTCAGGCCCCCAGAATACCTCTACAAAGCCTTGCGGATGGGGAATATCGAAGGTGCCTTGGCCAGCGGGCTGGCCGTCTTCTTTGCCGGGGGCTTCATTGCAGCAGGAACGATGTGGTACGGCACCGCCACGACCCCCATTGAGCTGTGGGGACCCACCCGCTACCAGTGGGATCAGGGCTACTTCCGACAGGAAATTAGTCGTCGCGTTCACGCTGCTCAAGATGCGGGCCAGAACCTGTCAGAAGCCTGGTCAGCCATTCCGCAAAAATTGGCCTTTTACGACTATGTGGGCAATAGCCCAGCCAAAGGCGGTCTGTTCCGAGTCGGGCGCATGGTTGATGGCGATGGTTTACCCACTGGCTGGCTCGGTCATCCGGTTTTTCATGACCAAGCGGACCGCGAGCTAGAAGTCAGGCGCATGCCCAACTTCTTCGAAAACTTCCCTGTGGTGCTGACCGATCGCGAGGGCGTGGTTCGTGCTGACATTCCATTCCGACGAGCAGATGCCCAATACAGCTTTGAGCAAACGGGCGTCAATGTCAGCTTCTATGGCGGTCAGTTAGATGGGCAAACCTTTACTGAGCCGCAAACGGTCAAAAAATATGCCCGCAAAGCTCAACTGGGTGAAGTCTTTGACTTCGATCGCACGGTCTACGACTCCGATGGGGCTTTTCGCACCAGCAATCGCGGCTTCTTTGCCTTCTTCCACGCCTGCTTTGCCCTCGTTTGGTTCTTTGGTCACATCTGGCATGGGTTACGCGCCCTGTTCCAAGATGTGTTCTCAGGGATTGACCCCGATCTGAATCCTGAGCAGGTCGAGTGGGGCTATTTCGAGAAAGTGGGGGATCCCACCTCGCGCCAAACCACAACGACGATTTGATGCAAGCTGACGCGGTGCGGTAGGTGATCGCCTCAGCACCGCCTGCAATCTTCATGTAGGGACACAAATTGGTGACTCTACATGAATCCCTTTCTATTCCTTTAGGACTTACGCAAAAGCCCCCTCGGTCCTCCAAATCTGGGGGATGTTGAATCCGATTTCCCCAGACTTGGGAATTCAGGGGCCAAAATCAGATTCAACTGCGTAATTCCTGTTCTTTCAATTCTGATTACTTCAAAGACGGAGAAAATCGATGCCGCAAGAATACGTCTCTAAAAAAGTTGCCCCCCTCCAATACTCCTTAAGAAGGTTCAATACTGAAGCCGGTCGAGTTGCGCCCGGCTGGGGGACAACGCCCATCATGGCCGGATTATTAGTGGCGCTGCTACTGTTTATCCTGACTATTTTGCAGCTTTATAACGGCACTATCTTAGTCAACGGCGTCAACATTGATTTAGATAGCATGGGCTTTTGAAAAAAGCGACATCCTTTTGATTTTTGCTGAGCGATCGCTGCCTATTCACACATTTTTAGCAGTACATTTTTAGACATTTTAATGGAGTTGTTCAATGCCCCCAATGTTTTATCTAGCCTATGGAGAAGGTCAGTTTTCCAGCACCGCTAGCGGGATATTCTCAGCCTTAGTGGTGTTCGTGATTTGCTGTGTGGCTTTCGGCCTTTACTCTTACCAAACCTATCCCAACGAAAGAGAATAATTTTTACCCCCACAGACCTTACGTCATGGCATGCAGTTTTGGCCCTTCATCCCCAATACTGAGAGACCTCGAGCGATGCGTAAGTCTTATGCAATTTTCAATACCGTCGTCTCTAGAGTCCTCCAGCCATGTCTCACTTTAGCCATATCAAAACCCGACTCCGCAATTTAGAAACCCTACAGCTAGCCCTCACCGATCTCGACATTGAGTGGAAACCCGGCCCTGGCGAAGTGAGAGGCTACCAAGGCGAAACCTGCACCGCCAACCTCATCATTGAGCAGCCGAATCAACACGATATTGGGTTCGCTTGGAACGATCAGGAATATGCCCTGGTGACCGATCTACAATTCTGGCAGCAGCCTCTCACCGTCGATGGATTTTTGCGCCAAGTCACCCAGCGCTATGCCTATCACACCATCTTGCAAGAAACCGCCCAACAGGGCTTCGAAATTGCCGAGCAACAGCAACAAGCGGATGGTTCTCTTCGGCTTGTCGTCCAGCGTTGGGGCTGAGCCGGCTGCAATGTTGTCTGAGCAAACAACCGTTGCCTTCGCATGAGGGCTTTTTTATGGCAGTTTTTTGGGTGCGATCTCTAGCCAAAATATCAGCAGTCCAGGGCTGATTCACTATGACGAGATCAGAATTATGCTGTAAGACAACCTCTATCTCCAGCGTTGCTATAAACCTCATTGAAGCCCTACAGACTGTCCCGGATTATCGCAAGGCTCGCGGAAAACGACATCCGTTATGGATCATTTTAGTGTTTATTTTGATGGGGAATTTAGCATGGTATCGTTGCAATCGTCCGTTGCATAGTATTTCTAGATAAGAATGAGAATCAATGGTGTGCAGTTTGGGTCTGCGTCAACGGGTAATGGCCCGGGTGAATAAAGGGCACTCAGTCGAAGAAACCGCGACCCTCGTCAGGCGACCATTTACCGCTGGCGCAATCGACTATCCGACACTGTTTGCCTCGTCCCTCGGGGACAAGTGGTCGATGGCGAGCGCTCCAGTCAGAGGCAGCCTCGGCAAAATCTCTTGGCGGCTCGCAATCCTCAAGAATTCCTCGCCCCAATGATGATCGCTGGCAGCATGACCGCGATGGTGTTTAAAACCTGGCTGAAGCAACATCTCTGTCCCATCTTGCCGCCGCGATCGCTGCTAATTCTCGATAATACCCGCTTTCATCGGCCTGATGAAGTCACTACAATTGC
>JBCCRZ010000263.1:0-8006 GCA_039200855.1 Cyanobacteria bacterium P01_D01_bin.44
AAATGCAGACGGGATCGCTAAGTTGCGGGAGCTGGTCTGTCTGCGGTTGCAGCTGATCTCACCTCAGCTGGCCCAAACCATGGACGGCCCGGTGGCTGGGTTAGACGTACCAGCGGTGTTTGACCGCCCTGACACCCTGGATCTGCTGTGCAAAATGAGCGGCGGTCACGTGCGCAATCTGATGCAGCTGATCCAAAAGGCAATTGACTGGACCGATACGCTACCGATTACGGCCAAAGCCGCCAGCCGCGCCATTGAAGAAGCCCGTGAAACCTATCGCAAAACGGTGCAAGAGCATCAGTGGTCGTTGCTGGCGGCGGCCTGCCATCAAAAGCAGTTTTTGAGGGATACCGAACATTTTCAGCTGCTGTTTAATCGCTGTTTGCTAGAGTATCGCTACTATGATGAAAATGAGGAGCTACAGAGCTGGTGCAATGTGCATCCTCTAATCCAGGGGATACACCGGTTTCAGACCGAGCTAGCGAAGGTGCAACATGACGCCTCTGATGAAGCCGCAAGCTAATGCAACATGTCGATCGCTGAGATCACTGACAGTCAACCCACTGGCGATGTGTATCGCGCCCTGGTGCGCTCACTGCGGCGGCGGAAGGGGTTTGGGCTGGTGTTTGTGCAGGCGACGGTGGCAGAGACCGATAAGTTATTGCCTCAGCTGCGGGAAGATTTACCCCGAAAAAAAATCGGCGTGCTGACCCTGGAGGAGCCGATTGATAAGCTCTTGCCTCTGATTGCCGATCAGCCCAAAGTTGATCAGCTGAATATTTTAGTGATCCGGGGGTTAGAGAAATCGATTGAGGTCGATATTAAACAAGGCTTTGGCGGCGAGGGCGACTATTACAACTTAAATACGGTGCCGCCTATCTTAATCCATTTGAACCAACAGCGAGAGCGATTTAAAGATCAGTATGGGCATCTTTGTTTTCTTTTTGTTTTACCGTTCTACGCCATCAAATATTTTATTCGTCGCGCCCCTGACTTTTTTGACTGGAGTACGGGGGTGTTTACGTTAGAAGATGAACAGGCTCAGACAACCAAAGCTGTTTCAGATATTTTGCAAACGGCTAACTATGCCAAATATCTAAGTTGGAGCACATCCGAACGCAACCGAGAAATTTTAAGGATCCAAGCTTTACTGGAAGAGTTACCTGAAAAGGATAACCAGAAAGCACGCCTTTTCTATGAGTTAAGTGCATTGTTCTATGTGTCTGGCAATTTTGGTGCTGCCATCGACTGCTGTGATCAATCTCTCAAACTTCAGTTTGAACAATCAGATGTTTGGTACAGTCGTGGACTTGCTTTGGCTTACTTAGGTCGAGAAGAAGAGTCAATCGAGAGCTGGGATAGAGCCATTGTATTTAGACCGAATTTTTATTGGGCCTGGTACAATCGCGGGCTAGCGCTGGATAACATTGGTCAAAAAGCAAAGGCAATTGAGAGCTATGACAAGGCTATTCAGTTCAAACCGAATTTCCATGAGGCTTGGTATAACCGAGGGCACTCACTAGATGACTTAGGTCGAAAAGCAGAGGCAATCGAGAGCTATGACAAGGCCATCCAGTTCAAGCCAGATAAGTATTGGGCTTGGAATGATCGTGGCCTTGTCCTGTCTTACTTAGGTCGAAAAGCAGAGGCAATTGAGAGCTATGACAAGGCTATCCAGTTCAAGCCGGATTTATATGCGGCTTGGTATAATAGAGGATTAGCTTTATTTGATTTGAGCCGCAAAGATGAGGCAATTGAGAGCTATGACAAAGCCATCCAGCTCAAACCAGACTATTATGAGGCTTGGTTTAGGCGCGGATTAACGCTGTCTTACTTAGGTCGAAAAGCAGAGGCAATCGAGAGTTATGACAAGGCCATCCAGCTCAAACCAGACTATTACGAGGCTTGGAACAACCTTGGTGCTACGCTGTATGCCTTAGACCGCAAAGAGGAGGCAATCGAGAGCTATGACAAGGCCATCCAGTTCAAACCAGACTATTACGAGGCTTGGGGTAATCGGGGGTTGGCTCTGTCCGAATTAGACTGCAAAAAAGAGGCAATTACTAGCCATAACAAGGCCATCCAGTTCAAACCAGATTCTGATGGAGTCTGGTACAACCTTGGAAATACGCTGTATGACTTAGATCGCAAGGAAGAGGCGATTGCCAGCTATGACCGGGCGATCGAACTTAATCCGGAGTATGCCACCGCCTATTACAAGCGAGGGAATGTGCTGAAATCACTGGGGCGTTTTGATGACGCTATACAGAGCCTGATGAAAGCTCAAGCTATTCAAAAAAATATAGAGCTAGAAGACATCCCTATTAAAATCCTCAAGCCCTTCATATTCGCCCTATGGAGATGTCAAAGACTGTTCCAAAACCTGAAGGGACAAAAGAAGCAACCCACCAGGCAATAAACTGGCAAAAACCGATTCAGATTTTGACAGCCTGCGTGATGAGCCTTGCTTTCAAGCTTTGGTCAACGCCTAGTACTGCGTCAAGCTTAAAATTTCGGTTAGGCAGGACGCGGAGAGGGGAGGACGCGGAGATAGCCTAGTCGATGAAGCCGCCGCGTCTCCCCATCCCCGCGCCATACAAAGGTCATCCCATATCAATCAAACATGAAGAAATATAAAATTTACGTTATATAAGCAAAGGCGTTTTAGCTAGGCTTTGAGGCATTTTTAGGCTCTAATCGTCAGTTTTCGCCCTTTTTTACCCACTCAGAAAGTCTGAAAATAGGCCCTTTGAATATTTTTCTCTATGCAGGCCAGCGGAAACCTTGCCCGTAAATCCACCGAAAACATAGGCATCATTCGAGGTAGCTCATTGAGTAAAGTAATGTTACGCTCTGTAACGAAAGGTGCAGCCGTCCTCACATTACGCCCGTAACACCATGCTTAAGACTGCCTCCCTCGTCCGTCAGCCCTCTGTTCAGATCATTCTTGAGATTTGGACCAATCGATATCGGTCTGTGCTCCCCAGCGATATCACCCACATAGATTCCGAATCTTTGGCAAAAGCAGCCAGCACTGAGGGGCGTAAACGCACCGCAGCTGCTCTTCAAAAACGCCTTGTCGTTGCCTCCGAGCGAGCCGCCTTACAAACCAGCTCACTGTTTTCCAAGCTTGAATCTTTAAACAATCACGTCAATCTGGGCGACGCTCGCCGGGTCGCTAAGGTGCTCGCCCAGGTTTATGGGGGGCTGCTTGACGTTTATGAGCAGCAGCAAAGTTCGCCCATTGCCCTGGGTTATCTCAGCATGAACGGCAAGTCTCACCAGGACTGGGTGCGGGCGAATATGATCCAACCCTCTAGCATTGAGCAGTTGATCAGCGCGCTGGAGCCCTTGCTGCTGGAGTTTCAAAAGCAAAATCTTGACTGCCACGATCGGCGCACCGTGGGCTTTATGAGTACCCAGTTTCATCTAGGCACCCAGATTTTAATGGAGCGGCTGAGTCCGGCTGAGCAGATGCTGCTATTGCCATATCTGCGATTTGTTGAAGAACAAGTCTGCATCCCCTGGCAACGGGTGTGTGTCGCTGCGGCTAAACACAGTGGGGGTTCACCCCTGTTTGAGGCTGCCTTAAAATTGCTCCCCTTGAGCCAAGAGATTGCTGAGACGGTTTACCAAAAAGCCGTCTTAGCCTACCCAAAACATCTCAGTCGTCGGGGCTATCTCGAAAATCCTGCGATCGCAGCCTCCTCACTGCGAGACCACACTATGTTCCAAGCCTACTTCTGGCTCAGCGTGCTAGAGGGCAGCTCCCGTATCATTGAGGAGGAACTGCTGCCCCTATGCATCATGGTTTACTCGAGCTTATCGGTAGATTGGGAACTGGTCGAATACGGCATCAACACCCTGTTGGACGAAATCTTAGATCGGCTCAGCCTTGAACATCAGTCTCGGGTACAACCCTACGCAGCCCTGATGAAATCTATATTCGCTGGAGCCCAAAATCGGGCAATCGCCGTCTAAGTCTTGTATTTAACGCTATGCGCGACGATACTATGCTGGGCACTCCCGCTAAAATGAGGTCACGCTGTCGTCTCCCCCATCGATAGATGCCTCGCAAGAACCCGCTCAAGTCGCTCTACCGGTCCCCTGCTAAGCCGCTGACTCCTGCGGAGCAGACCTGGCGCGAAGACATGATTCGAGAAATTGCAGCCGGGGTTGCGGTCGCTACAGGTGAAACATTTTTTGCCTCGCTGGTCGAGCAATTGACTAAGACCCTTGGGTTTGAATATGCCTTTATTGGCGAGGTGATTGACCCTGAGCAAGCCCGCGTGGGCATCCTAGCCGTCCACGGCCATGGGCAAGCGATGACACGGTTTGACTATGACTTGCTCCACACCCCCTGTGATCGGGTTCTTCGCCAGCAGATCTATGTCTACCCTGATAAGATCCAGCAACATTTTCCTGAAGCCTTGCTTTTGCAAGAGCTCCGGGTTGAAAGCTATGTCGGTATGCCGCTGGTAGACAGCCACGGACAAGTATTAGGGATTTTGGGTATTTTGAGCTGTCGACCGCTGGAATCTCCCGAACTCACCGAAGAAGTGCTCAAGATTTTCGCAGCTCGAGCCAGTTCAGAGCTAGAGCGGACCCAAACTCAGAAAGTGTTGGAGCTGAGGGCTCGTCAGCAGGCTGCCGTGGCTGAGTTAGGTCAATATGCGCTGGCAGAGCATCGTTTAGAGGCCCTGATGCATCAAGCCGTCACCACCCTGGCCCAAACGCTGCAGATGGAGTATTGCAAGATTTTAGAGCTGTTGCCTGACCAGGGATTGTTGCGACTCCGGGCAGGCATCGGTTGGGGGCCAGATCTAGTGGTGGGCCAATCTGTTATTAGTGCCACTGAGCCTGACTCCCAGGCTAGCTATACGCTGCTGCAGTCAGACCCGATCCTGGTCGAGGACCTGGCCACAGACCCCCGCTTTAGCGGACCTCCCTTGTTGCAACAGTATGGGGTGGTCAGCGGCATGAGTATCCTTATCCCTGGCAAAGCGCAACCCTTTGGCATTCTAGGCATCCATGCCACCCAGCGACGGGTATTTAGCCAGGATGATGTCAACTTTTTACAAGCGATCGCAAATATCCTTGCCCATGCCATTGAGAGAAATCAGGCAAAAAAGACCCTACAGGAGCAAGCAACCCTGCTGGATATTGCCACAGATGCAATCTTGGTCAGCGATCTCAACAGCACCCTGATTTTTTGGAACAAAGCCGCCGAGCGCATCTATGGATGGCGGGCCGATGAAGTGCTGGGCGGCAAGGTGACTGACTTTTTAAGGGGCGATGCCGCTCAGCTGGCAAAGGCCTGGCGAACCGTTATGGCCACCGGAGAATGGCGGGGCGAAATCCAGAACTACACCAAAGCCCAAGGTAAGGTCATGATTGAAAGCCACTGGACCCTGGTGCGAGATGAAGCGGGCGAGCCCGTCTCGATTTTTGAAGTCGCCACAGACATTACCCAAAAAAAGAATCTGGAGGCGCAGGTACTGCGATCGCAGCGTCTCGATAGCGTCGGCACCCTGGCCAGCGGCATTGCCCACGACCTCAACAACATCTTGACGCCGATCTTAGGGGCCGCCCAGATTTTGGCCCATAAACACGCCGATGCCGATCCGCAAGATCAGCAGCTGTTCAGCGTTTTACAATCGAGCGCGGCCCGTGCTGCCGCCCTCACCCAGCAAATCCTGGCCTTTGCGCGGGGCACCCAAGGTGAGCACCATGAGCTGCAAATCGATCAGCTAGTTTTAAAGGAAACCCAAAAGATCATTGCAGAGACCTTTCCCAAGACAATTGAACTGGAGACCCACATCGCCGATCATCTCTGGTCGATTAAGGGCGATGCCACCCGACTCCACCAAGTGCTAATGAATCTGTGCATTAATGCCCGTGATGCCATGCCCCGCGGCGGACGCTTAACCCTAAAAGCTGAGAACACCACCATAGACGAGGCCCGTGCTAAAAAGCATCTAAATATGAAACCAGGGCCTTACATCGTCATTACGGTTACAGATACGGGCACGGGCATGACCCCTGAGCAGCTAGACAAAATCTTTGATCCTTTTTTTACGACCAAAGATCCTGGCCACGGGACGGGGCTCGGTTTATCCAGCGTAGCCACCATCATCAAAAGTCACGGCGGTTTTCTTCAGGTCTCTAGCGAAGTGGGACAAGGATCAGAATTTCAAGTCTTTTTACCGGCAATTGAGGCAACCCCCACCACAGCCCTCTCGTCAGAAGCATTGCCCCAGGGCCAAGGGGAACAATTGCTGATTGTAGATGATGAAATCAGGATTTGTGAAACCACTCAAATCACCTTAGAAACCTACGGCTATCAGGTTTTGGTTGCCCACAGCGGTGCCAGTGCAATCGCTCAGTACGCCCAGTACTCGTCAGAGATTAAAGCTGTGCTGGTGGATATGATGATGCCGATCATGGACGGGGCGACTTTGAGCCAGACCTTACGGCATCTCAACCCCCAGCTCAAAATCATCGCCACCAGTGGTCTCGTCTCCGGCGACCCCATTGACCCCAACCCGACCCATCAGGTACAAGCTTTTTTACCCAAGCCCTACACGGCTGAGACCCTCTTAAAAACAGTCCGCCAGGTCCTCGATACCTAAGTCCTCCTGGGGTCGCCCGACTGCACAACCGAAATCAGGCCAATCTAAATTGAAAGAATAAGTATCCATCTCTTTGGTAGTATCTACCCTACATCTACCCTGTTAACGCCCAACATCAGTTCAAGTCATTTCAGTTTAAGCAAAAGGATGATTCGTGGGTAAACCCAAACGCGGACGTTTTTGGAGACGCTTTGCTCTATTCTTAGCTGCCCTGTGGACGGTGTTCGCTGTGTGGCAGGCTCCCGCTGTCCCCCCCGTTGCCGCTGAGCAAATCCGAGGGGTGTGGATGACTAATGTGGGCGCATCGCTGATGTATTACACGATGCGCACCGATGAGGTGGTGGCCAACCTGGCCAAGCATCACCTCAATACCCTCTATCCCTGCGTTTGGAACCGAGGCTATACGCTGCACCCCAGCCAGGTAGCTAAGGCCGCAGGGGGCCCCCTGCGGGATGTCACCACCGATATCTTGTTTTTGCCAGGGGACGATGTGCTCAGGGGGCTTATTCACCAGGCCCATCGCCAGCATTTACGGATTGTGCCCTGGTTTGAATATGGATTGATGATTCCAGAGACCTCTGCGATCGCACAAGCCCACCCCGACTGGCTCACCACCAATCGCGCCGGGGCCACCGTCGGCGACCCGCTCACCCCCAATGGGATACTGCCCAAGCCGCTTAGAAACTTTCAGCTCGAGATATCCGGCGGCAATCTGGCCTGGCTAAACCCCTTCCATCCCGAGGTGCAGCAGTTTCTCACCGATCTGATTGTGGAGGTGGTGCAGCGCTACCCCGTAGACGGCATCCAGCTAGACGATCACTTTGGCCTGCCCATCGACTTTGGCTACGACCCCTATACCGTCGAGCTGTACAAAGCCGACCACGGCGGCATCGCCCCCCCAGAGGATGCGAGCAGTGCAGAATGGGTGGCCTGGCGCGCCAATCGCATCACCCAGCTGCTCGAAAAAATTGTCTACGCCGTCAAAGAGATTGACCCCAAAGCCGTCATCTCGGTGTCGCCAAACCCCCCTAGCTTTGCGTACAACAAATATTTACAAGACTGGCCCCGCTGGGTTGAGTTGGGCCTAGTGGATGATGTTGTTGTCCAGGTCTATCGCAACGATTTAAAGATTTTTGAAAACGACCTCTACAACAGCGGCTTTTACGACCTGCGCAACCAGGTACCCATTGCCATTGGGCTTTACACCGGGCCCTTCCTCAATTCCAAATCCATCGACCGCCTCAATGAAGAAATTCAAGCTGTCCAGGCCGCAGGCTTTCGGGGCGTGGCTTTCTTTTGCTGGGAAACCACCCTATGGGTGTTTAAAGGGGGAAGTGCGCAGGAGGTGTGGCAAACCCTGGTGGATCGGTTTTC
>JBCCRZ010000264.1:0-7957 GCA_039200855.1 Cyanobacteria bacterium P01_D01_bin.44
AACCAAAAGGGTCGCAAGGCCATTGAGCAGGCCGAGGCTGAACTGAATGGCGGTGCATCCAAAAAAGAAGCGCCCAAAGAGCCAGAAGTCATTGATACGAAACGCTCCGAAGCAGTGGAGATTAATATCGAGCGTCCCCAGCCGCCGTTTTGGGGGGCTAAAATCCTCAACCCTGAGGATTTTGATATAGACGAGCTGTACTGGCACCTGGATATGCAGGCGCTGGTGGCGGGCCAGTGGCAGTTTCGCAAGCCCAAGGGGCAGAGCCGCGAGGAGTACGATGCGTTCTTAGAAGAAAAGGTTTATCCCATCCTGGCGGAGTGGCAGCAAAAGATTAAGGCTGAAAACCTGCTGCATCCTCAGCTGGTCTACGGCTATTTTCCCTGTGCAGCGGAGGGTAATTCGGTGCATGTATACGATCCTTCGGTTGCCGAAACCTCTGTAGGGGCGCAAGATCTTGCGCCCCTACAGAGGGATACCGGCAATTTGCCAGATCCTCTGTTTATCTGGGAATTTCCCCGTCAAAAATCGATGCGGCGTCTCTGCATCGCCGATTTTTTCAAACCGTTGGACCAGGTCCAGCAAGATGGTCAATTCGACGTTTTCCCGATGCAGGCGGTTACCGTTGGTCAAATTTCAGCCGACTATGCCCGACAGCTGTTTGCTGAGGACAAGTACACTGACTATCTCTACTTCCACGGTTTAGCGGTGCAGATGGCCGAGGCCATGGCTGAGTGGTGCCATGCCCTGATCCGCAAGGAGCTAGGCTACGGCGACCAGGAGCCCGACAACATCCGAGACATGCTCGCCCAGCGCTACCAGGGCAGCCGCTATAGCTTTGGCTACCCGGCCTGCCCCAATGTAGCCGATCAGGCTAAGCAGTTGGAGATTTTAGGGTGCGATCGCATCGGCATGTCTATGGATGAAAGCGAACAGCTCTATCCTGAAGAATCAACCACTGCGATTGTGGTGTATCACCCGGTGGCAAAGTATTTTAGTGCATAAACTCAAGGCTTCCAATTGACAGCCGCTTGGTCTAACACATATTGCGACAGGGCCTGGATTTCCTCAGGGCTGAGCTTGTCGCCAAAGGCCGACATCAGACCCTTGCCGTCGATGATCAAGGCTGCGATCGCACTTACCTCATCATAGCCATGGCGCGCCAATGCCCGCTGCTTTAGATTTTTTCCCCGCCGGATAATATTGCCGCCGCTGGGGTGACAACCCGCACAGTGCAGCTCAAACAAGGGAGCGGAGGCCACCTCGCCAGTCTCTGCCCAAGCCACATCAATGGACATCAACTGACCCAATCCTATCAGGGTAAAAACCAGGAGCACAAAAACTATGGTAGCCACCGCTTTAACCCCTCTAAAGCCTAAGCACGCTTGACAAAAAAGCTTAAATTGATTGGTCATAGCTTCGCGAAAGCCTGTAGGCTTAAAGTATAAACACCCCATATCACCGCAAGTTTTGTAGCTAATTCTACAGAAACTCTATTAGAAATCCCTTCAAAAAACTAGGAATCAAGGGTTGCACCCCAAAGATGCTGTTTGCAAAGATAACGTAACATCGTGCAGTTCTTGGTTACAGTGTTAAAGAATGTAAATGACTATTGCTAATTTTCTAAAGCTTTGACCGCACGATTGTTGGTTGGGATTTTTACTTTTGCTGACTCAGTGGCAGAGTCGCTGCGGCAGTCACTGAGCCATAGTGCTTTCGTGGTCAGTTGGAATCAGTCAGAAGCCGAGTTTATGGAATGGGTGGTAGGCAACCGCCATCGGATTGATTGCCTGGTTGTCCAGTCCAATGGGCAAGATCAGATCTTAAGAGGGCTCAGCGAGCACGATATTTTTCTGCCTATGTTAGTGATTGAGACTGAGGCGATAGCTCAGTCTGAGCGCAGCGATAATCTGCCTTATCACAACGCGGTTATTCATATTCATCCTGATCAGCTAGAGTCTTTAGAGGCGGTGGTTCAGGATGCGATCGATCGTTTTTTAAAGTTGCCCTCCGATGAAAAAATACAAAGTACGCCCAAGACATCTGTTGAGGATGAAGACGATCGGCATCTGTTTTTACTCAGTTTGCAGCAGCAGCGCCTGGCCGAGAAGCTGCAAGAGCGATTAGGGTATCTCGGCGTGTACTACAAGCGCAATCCCCAGAATTTTTTACGCAATATGACCGTTGAAGAACGGACAGAGTTTATTGAGCAGTTAAAAAATGACTATCGGCGTATCATCCTCAACTACTTTGCGAGTAAAGACAGCCTCAATCAACAGATTGATGATTTTGTCAATGTGGCCTTCTTCGCAGACGTATCCGTGTCAAAAATTGTAGAAACTCATATGGAACTGATGGATGAGTTTTCGAGACAACTGGACCTTGAGGGTCGGAGTGGAGAAATTTTGCTAGATTATCGACTCACCTTAATCGACGTGGTCGCACACCTATGCGAAATGTATCGACGATCCATTCCCCGAGAAATGTAGGCACCCCTTAAAATTGCAATAGGGAATAATTGTGATTTTCAAGGAACGGTTGCCATTTTCAATGCGCAGGCATTGACTGAGCTTAATAATAACCCCCCATAAAACAATGACTGCCTCGAAAAAAACCTACATCCTGAAGCTCTATGTGGCGGGGAACACCCCCAACTCTATCCGCGCGCTCAAAACGCTGAACAACATCCTCGAGCAGGAGTTTCAAGGGGTTTACGCACTAAAGGTAATCGATGTGCTTAAAAACCCACAGCTGGCCGAAGAAGATAAGATTTTGGCAACTCCAACGCTTGCCAAAATCCTGCCACCCCCCGTTCGAAAAATTATCGGTGACCTATCTGATCGAGAAAAAGTCCTGATTGGCCTCGATCTTCTTTATGATGAGTTGCGAGAAGATGGTCTGTTTAATTGAGGATAGGGTGACTGTTTGGCAGCGTTCTCATATTTTGCTGCCACAAAATGTTAAAATTCACAAAATTGTGAGCGTTTGCGTAAAACTTGCTTGATACCGATTTTGAGGCCTCGTAGTGGGTGGTTTTGGATTACATCGGCTAGTGTCATTAAAACAAAAAATATTTTCTTAATTGTCTTTTAAAAATTTGGCTTTGAAAGAATTATGAGTCAGCCTTCCCAAGGTGAGTCGACAAATTCGACAAAACTAAAGGGTGTCCAAAAAGTCCGCACCATGATCGAGGGATTTGATGACATCAGTCATGGTGGTCTGCCCATTGGTCGCTCAACCCTGGTTAGCGGCACCTCGGGGACGGGCAAAACCCTGATGACAGTTCAGTTTCTTTACCATGGTATCCTCTACTTTGACGAGCCAGGAATTTTTGTCACCTTTGAAGAGTCCCCCGAAGATATTATCCAAAATGCGTTTAGCTTTGGCTGGGACTTAAAGCAGCTAATTGATGATGGCAAGCTATTTATCCTAGACGCCTCCCCTGATCCCGAGGGTCAAGAAATTGTCGGGAGTTTTGATCTATCTGCCTTAATTGAGCGAATTCAATACGCCATTCGAAAATACAAAGCCAAGCGGGTCTCCATTGATTCGGTGACAGCTGTCTTTCAGCAATATGATGCTGCTTCGGTGGTCCGTCGAGAAATTTTTCGATTGGTGGCTCGGCTAAAGCAGATGGGGGCGACCACTCTGATGACCACAGAGCGCGTTGACGAATATGGCCCCGTGGCCCGGTTTGGGGTAGAAGAATTTGTCTCAGATAACGTCGTCATCGTGCGCAATGCCCTGGAAGGTGAGCGCAGACGACGCACCCTCGAAATTTTAAAGCTGCGCGGCACCACCCATATGAAAGGAGAATATCCGTTCACCATCACCAACGAGGGGATAAATATTTTCCCGCTAGGTGCGATGCGACTTACGCAACGGTCCTCCAATCTGCGGGTGTCGTCTGGGGTAGCTACCCTCGACGAAATGTGCGGCGGCGGCTATTTCAAAGATTCGATTATTTTGGCGACTGGGGCTACGGGCACTGGCAAAACCCTGCTGGTTAGCAAGTTTATCGAAACGGCTTGCAAGGACGGAGAGCGTGCTATCTTATTTGCCTATGAAGAATCAAGGGCGCAGCTATCCCGAAATGCTTACTCGTGGGGCATCGACTTTGAGGATCTAGAAAAAAAAGGCTTGCTCAAAATCATTTGTGCCTATCCTGAATCTGCGGGTCTAGAAGATCACCTGCAAATTATCAAGTCCGAAATTGCCCACTTTAAACCCTCACGCATTGCCATCGATTCGCTCTCGGCCCTCGATCGCGGTGTGAGCAATAATTCATTCCGACAGTTTGTGATCGGCGTGACTGGCTACGCCAAGCAAGAAGAAATTACGGGTTTCTTTACCAATACCACCGAGCAGTTTATGGGGTCCCACTCAATTACGGATTCTCATATTTCTACGATCACCGACACGATTTTGATGCTGCAATACGTTGAGATCCGCGGCGAAATGTCGCGGGCAATCAACGTGTTTAAAATGCGAGGCTCCTGGCACGACAAAGCCATTCGCGAGTACACCATTAGCGCAAAAGGTCCTGAGATCAAAGACTCGTTCCGCAACCTCGAGCGCATTATCAGCGGCTCCCCCACGCGGGTGGGCATCGACGAAAAAGCTGATCTATCACGAATCGTCAAAGGTGTCGAATCAGATGACGTTTAATTCCTAATTGGGGGATGGCAGTACCCCCGGCTCAAATCCGCTTAGCAGTAAAATAGACCGCTAAACCTGCCCCAGAATACTGGAACAAGTGCTTTATATGCCGACCCGTATTTTGAATCACATTTAACACCCCTTTGATCATGGCTCAATCAATTTCACACTTTTTGTGTTTTGCGAATTTTGTAGTCTCAAGCAGCACAATCTGTTTCTAACTCCAGAATGCCCGGCTTGTACTTATACAATACCCATACGCCTGGCTTTGAACTCTGTTCCACGGGTTTTAACCAATCCGGGCTTGTTTTAGGGTCAGCAAATGTCACAAATTGGGAGCGGAGGTCTCTTTCCCTTGTGCCATAGTACAAAAACAAATCCTCTGGATTTGTCTGGGTTTCTAGATAGCATTTTAGCTCTTTTAAGGTTTCTACATTCGGGAAAAGCAGTGGCTTGCTGTTCGTATAAAAAGGAAGGTGAGGTTTTCTGGCAACCATGCTTGCTTCATTAAGCCCTAAATTCTGCACTTTCGGTACTGCCTCATTTAATTCTCCGACGCTTGAGTGGATCGATCTCCAAGAAGCGGAAAACGAGAGGGTCACTGCCAACAAGCTACAAAGCAGGCAAAACCCTATGGTCATTACTCTTGATTTATGTCTTCGGACCAGAGAAATAAGGTATCCGAAAGCTTTACCTACAACTGCACCTAATATGGGAAGCAAAAATAAAAAATATCGAATTTCGTATGCCTTAAAATTGAGTAAAAGCACCTGTAGTAAAGTTAAAAGAATGTAAAAGCCAAGAATTTTTCGATTTTTAATTCCATTATGAAACAGTGCAACAATACCGATCGGGACGAAAAGATTTAGCGGGCGCTGGAGCATTCCAGTCAATATCTGAACTAGAGAAAAAAGATCCTTGATATATGTCCTGACTACCTGACTCGGGTTGTAAGCCAAAACTTCTATCAAATTGTCAAACTGTGCTTCAACTTGAACTCGGGCATCACCAGAAAATCTATCATCAGGAGAGAAATAAGTTAACGCAAAATTTGCATAAGTCCCTTCTGGTGTTAACCGTGAACCACTGACTAAGGCAAACATAACCCATAAAATCAATGGAACCGAAAGCCCAAGGACAAAATAAATAAAGCTATTCAGATTTTGCCTAAAACCAGATTCAGACCACCAAGGCAGCATCAATATCAACAGAAACGTAATACCATTAGTTCGAGTTAATATAATGCAGCCGACAACTAAGCCACATAGTATCCACAGGTGTCTTGATTTGTTTCTAAGCGCCAAGAGTGAAATCAGCAAAGCACTACTATGAAGTGCTAGAAATAAAACATCTGAAGTCGCATAGGCTGAATATTCAATAAACTTGGCTGAGCTGATTAGACCCAATACAGCTCCCCACGCTGCGTATATACCTAAGAGATGATAGAAAAATAAAAAGTTTGTACTGAGCGCTATGGTACTGGCTACAAGAGAAATCAATACACCGGTTCTAAACCAGTCTTGCGTAAATATTTGAACAAGGGCTAGCATCATGGGGTAGAGCGGTGGATGAAATTCAAGCAGTAAAGGCTCTCCCCTCATAAGCCTTTGCGCTTCAGGGACAAAACCGCCTATGTAGTCAGTTTCAGTCCCAAAACCCAAGTAATTTCTACTCAATGAAACCAGGCTGATAAATACAATGCATAGAGCCATTGTGCAAAGAAAAACGAGCTTCTCTTTACGCTTCATGATCTTTACTTCCCACGTGTTAAGTATCTGGCAAACAAGAGATTGAGTTAATCTCCTGCCCTTATCGGAATAAGCACCCTACAAAAAACAAGTAATGGATCAAGAAAACTCGAATTGGATTTATACACAATTCAAAGTGTGCAATCAAGCCTGCTTTTATTTTGAAAGGGTTTCAGAGACTTCTATATTCAACGATCCTAGGTTACTTAATGAAGTCATAGATGTTTTAGCCATGACTTCACACTTTGCGTATAGTTGCCACTAAGCTAGTTCTTTAGTAAGAATCCCCACACCGTTCGCTACTGAGCGTCTCCGCTTAACGTAATCTGCCCATCGCTGATTTGGATATCTTCGAGGGAAACGCCTTGTTGGGCGAGCAGTCCAGAAAGCTGACGCTCTAGCTCGGCCTGAGAGAGGCCCATGCGACCGGCTACGTCACTCAGCGGCATCGAAAACTGGCCTACTTTCAGAACGGCATCTTCGTCAAAGCGTAATTCCCCCTCGACAATTTGAGGACTGCCTTCGATGCCCATATAAATATCGCGCCCGGCCAGCATGGGGAAGGTGTCAGTGAGCTGGGTAAGGGCTTGCTCCGCCTGGGGTGGCAATGCCTCAGCAGGGATTTCTGATAGGTTCATGACCAGGCCACTTTCAATGCGATCGCGATCAATTGACGTATTGATCCCTTTCGCATGGTCGAGCAACGGCGCTGTCTGGGGACGCTCTGCCAGGGCGCTCACCACCACCTGATTAAACTCAGTTTCGTTCAGGGTTACCTCCAGCTGTCCATCCCCGTTAAGGTCCGCTGCATTGTTTGAGATTAGCTCACCCGTAGAGACCGCTGCATCCGGCACCACCTCGCCCTGGGTATACCACTCAGGCAAGACCGTCGCTCGATTCCACGCATAGGCAATGCCGCCCCCGACAATGGCCGATACAATCACAATTCCTGCTAGCAGTCTGCTTTTCAAATATGCATTCCTAACTCGACAGCCTAATTCTCATTAGAGGTGAAGGCACTATCCATACTATGCCAGGTCACTCATCTAAGCGGTTTATAGACAGACCAGTTGTCAGAATGCAATATGTTCTAAGAAGCTAACTTTCACGAGCATGGAGGGATTCGAACCCCCGACCCTCAGAACCGGAATCTGATGCTCTATCCACTGAGCTACATGCCCACCTTTCATAGGTGATGCCTCATCATAGCATCCGGATAGGGGTGCTAAAAGTGTAAAGTGAAGAGTGAAAAGCCAAGGGTTAATGTAACGTAGACAGGTTCTAAACAGTGCCAGTTTTAAACTTTAACTTTCATCCTTTGACTCCAATTCTACCCAAGCTCTATGACTAGTTCCGATCTAGACCAAACCGCGACTCGACTAGACGACGAAGCTCTCCAAGCGGGCCTGTCGGATCAGCAGTACAAGCGCAAGATGGCACGGCGGAAGGAAGTTCAGGACAAACGGCTGGCAGAGCGTAGTCAAGAAAAGGGCTTGGTCATTGTCAATACCGGCAACGGTAAGGGCAAAACCACGGCAGCTTTGGGAATG
>JBCCRZ010000265.1:0-7947 GCA_039200855.1 Cyanobacteria bacterium P01_D01_bin.44
CGCTCCCCCACCATCAGCGAATCTTCCCCCAAGGCCATCACCTGCTCCGCCACACTGGGGGTCATATAGCGATAGAGGGTGGTCTTCATCCGCTTTTCTTGGCTGATGTCTTCGAGCACCACCAGCCCCCCGCGCACCCCGCCCTCTGGATTGGTCAAGGGGTTTACAGTGAGATTAATACTGTGCTCAAGCCGCGTCAGCTGAGCCGACCCCAAATCAATCGGGCAGTTTCGATTGCCCCAGGCATAAAAAGTATCGGAACCATCAGGATGGAGGATGCCTAGCTTGTAATCGGCGGCGGTTGGCTTGGGGGCTGCCCCGGTCTCTGCCTCAGGCGGACTAGACTGATACACCACACCCACCGCCAGGGTTTGTTCTGGCACATAGAGCTTAGACCCAAACTGTAGGCTATCTTCCAACCGAATCTGCAACCGCTCGATGGGAATCACATCCCACACATAGCCCCCCAGTAAATTGTCCTCCCAAACCTGGGCCGCAGCTTTGCCAAACTCAAAGGGGCACCCTAGCAGACTTAACGCCGCTTCGTTGATGGTCACCATGCGCCCGGCCATGTCAGTGGAGATGACCGCATTCGATAGACTCTGCAAAATATCTTTCTGGTACTGCTGCTCCAGCAGCACCGCTTCAAACAGGGTGGCATTCTCCAGGGCGATCCCGGCTTGAATATTAAACGCCCGCATAAAGGACACATCCGAGTTGGTAAACGGTCCCTGGACCTTATTGATCAGCTGGGTCACGCCGATCAGCTTGCCCTTAGAGTCAAACACCGGCATGCAAAGAATATTTCGAGTTCGGTAGCCGGTCTTGCGATCAGCGGAGGCATCAAAGCGCGGATCATTATAAGCATCCGGGATATTCAGGGTTTCGACGGTTTCGGCCACGTGGCCCACAATGCCTTTATCGGCGGGCTGACGCAGCTCCACAAGCGCTTGCCCGTCAGCGGTTTTAACCTTTGACCACAGCTCCTGGCGATCTTCACTGAGCAACCAGAGGGTACTGCGATCGGCCTGCATCAGGTGGCGAGCCTCCTCCATGACCGATTGCAAAGTGACCTCTAGATCTAAGCTTTGTTCTAACGACGAAATCGCTTTGAGCAGTGCCGAAACGCCCTTTTGATTGCGCGCCGCGATATAAAACGAATTGCAGCTTTCTAAGAGCACCCCAATCGAAGAGGCAAACTCTTCAAAACTCGCTTCGTCTTGGCAGGAAAAGGGCTCAACCCCGGCTTTATTGAGCAGTTGGACCACGGCCACCACTTTGGTGCCCTGGCTCTTAACCGGCATACACAATATGTTGCGGGTGCGATACCCGGTTTTGCGATCAACCCGCGCATCAAAGCGCGGATCGGCGTAGGCATCGCTAATATTTAAACGCTGTCCGGTCGAGGCGACGTATCCGGCAATCCCTTTGTCAATCGGGACTCTGATCTCTAAGGCTTCTTGACTATTGCCCTGGGCCACTTTAGACCACAGCTCTTGACGGTCTTCGTCCACCATAAAAATGGTGGTGCGCTCAGCCTGCAAAATTTGACCAATTTTGAGGGTAAACGCCTCCAGCAGCTCCTCGAGCATCGGCTCCAGAGACTGGTTATTGATCAAATCGATGGCTTTTAGAAAATGCTTAAATTCCTTGGTGATGCCCTCTAAGAGCTGCACAAATTCAGGGGTCGGCAGATCCGTTACGCGCTCGGTTAATCGGCCCGTTTGATTCGCTTGAGATAGGGTCGCTAACATGCTGCTAGTCGTTGACTGAGCCATGATCTTCACTTCCGGCGACAAGATACACCTTTGCCTATTAAACTACCCTTCACTCTAACCGCGCATTTCACTGAGTTCATCAAGAAATCCGTATCTATCAACACGGCTTTATGAGTTTGTGAGTGGTGTGTAAGCAGCGAAAGTCTTTGGGGAAGGGGGGACGCGGAGTGGGGGAGCGTCAGACTTTATGTCCCCACGTCGCCACGTCCCCCCTTCCCAGGTCAAACCTTATTCCATCTCCTGATCGCGCTTTTCGGGCTTGAGGAGCGGGAACGCGATCGCATCGCGAATGCTGGCGCAGTCGGTCAGCAGCATCACCAGTCGGTCGATGCCGATACCCAACCCGCCAGTTGGCGGCATGCCATATTCCAACGCCGTCAAGAAATCCTCATCCACACCGTGGGCTTCGAGATCGCCCGCTGCCTTTTTAGCAGACTGAGCCTCCAGCCGCTGGCGCTGATCGATGGGATCGGTCAGCTCCGAGAAACTATTGGCCGTCTCTCGCCCAACGATAAACAGCTCAAACCGCTCGACCAGGCCCGGCTTAGACCGATGGGGTTTGGCCAGGGGCGAAATTTCGACCGGGTAGTCCACAATAAAGGTGGGCTGGATCAGGGTTTCCTCGACCGCTTGCTCAAAGGCCTCGTTGAGCAAATTGCCGATGCTGGGACAGTCATCGATATCTTTGAGTCCGGCTTTTTTCGCCGCTGCTTTGGCCGCCGCTAGATCGTCAAACTGGCTAAAATCAACCCCAGTCTTTTCCTGGACGATCTTGTGCATGGTGACCCGCTTCCAGGGGGCATTCAGGTCAATAGACTGCCCCTCATAGGTCACCTGAGTCGTCCCCAGTACCTCCTGCGCGGCGGTGGTGATCAGCGCCTCGGTCAGGGCCATCATGTCGCTGTAGTCGGCGTAGGCCTGGTACACCTCGATCGAGGTAAACTCTGGATTATGACGGGTGGAGATACCCTCATTGCGAAAAATTCGCCCCATTTCAAAGACTTTCTCAAAGCCACCCACGATCAGGCGCTTGAGATGTAGCTCGGTAGCGATCCGCAGGTACAGCTTCATATCGAGGGTGTTGTGATAAGTCACAAAAGGCCGTGCCTCAGCACCACCGGGCTCGCTCTGCAAAACCGGCGTCTCAATTTCAATAAACCCTTGCTGATCGAGATACCGACGTATTGAGGCGGTGATCAACGCCCGCTTACGAAAAGTGTCTCGCACCTCGGGGTTCACAATTAGATCCACGTAGCGCTGGCGGTAGCGCTTAGCCACGTCCGTCAGCCCGTGGTACTTATCGGGCAGCGGCAGCAGCGACTTGGTCAAGATCGCATAGTCGCTCACCTTTACTGACAGCTCGCCCTTGTCGGTGCGCTTGATGATGCCTTTGACGCCGAGGATATCCCCCACATCCGTCAGCTGCTTGAGGTGGCTAAAGGCTTGCTCATCCCGATCGGCCATCGCCGCCTGGATGGTTTTCTTATCTAAAAAAAGCTGAATTGTACCGGTTTCATCTTGCAGGGTAAAAAAGGCCAGCTTGCCAAAGACGCGCCGCACCATGATGCGTCCGGCCATCGACACGGCGAAATCGGCCTCCTCACCGTTGGGCAAATCGGCAAATTTATCTTGCAGATTTGCCGCCTGGTGGGTGACCTCCCAGGTATAGGCATAGGGATTAAGCCCCAATTGTTTGAGCTCCTCGACCTTTTTCAGACGCGCAGTGCGGACTTCGCGCTCGTCTGGTTGATTCGGGTCGTTGGGCGGGGTGTTGTCTGAGGCCATCGATTTGATTCAATAAGGTCGAGTACGCAAAGCACCATTGTATCGGCAACCCACCCGAAACGGGACGCCCATTGATCGGGATCACCCCCAATACACTGTAGGGGCCAAGGTCTCCTTGCCCTGCGACCCATACCCACACCCAGCCAATCTCCAAATACACAAGACACCCCCCAACACCCACCCAACATCTCGAACACAATCGTTCAGGTGTTGAATTTTCCACTGATGCGATCGCATCCAAAAATCACATGGGTGATTATGTGCCCTTGCGATCTCATTGTTTTCACCACGGCCTTAAATTGCATGGTGCGAATTTTGGATGTGATCGCATCCAAATTGGGTTGGGTGATTCTGGATGGATGGGCGTGGGTGTTGGTGGGGATTTGTGGGGTGCCGGGGGCAGGGAAACCCTGGCCCCTACGGGGTGATCGGTGGGGGTTTGGGCATTCTGGGGGAACGGTTCTTCTATGAGGTTATGGCTTACGATCCGGCTCGGCATCATCGGCGGTCGATCCGTCTGAAACATTATGATTACGTCCAACCTGGAGCGTATTTTGTCACGATTTGCGTTCAACATCGTCAATGTCTGTTTGGGCACATCGACGAGGGGAAAATGTATCTCAATACATTTGGAACCATCGTTGATGCAACTTGGCAGTACCTGCCACAACATTTTCAAAACGTTGAAATCGATGCTTATGTGACGATGCCAAATCACGTTCATGGCATCGTGATTATTTCTGATAAGTGTTCTCCTAATAAGGCTGCCCCAAAAGGAGCTCCAACCCTAGGGCAAATTGTT
This sequence comes from Cyanobacteria bacterium P01_D01_bin.44, assembly GCA_039200855.1. GTDB lineage: Bacteria > Cyanobacteriota > Cyanobacteriia > Phormidesmidales > Phormidesmidaceae > SIO4C1. The sequence goes on from JBCCRZ010000265.1 coordinate 4,366, forward strand.
GCCTACTTTAAATACCAGACAACCAAAGAGATTAATCGCATCCGCAGATGTCCTGGGGCCAGGATTTGGCAGCGCAATTACTATGAAGCCATTATTCGTGACGAGAGAATGTGGCATTACGTTGCCGCATACATTCAACGCAATCCCCTATCTTGGTGGCAGGACCAGCTTCATCCCCAGGTAAAGTCCAAATGGTAGGGGTTGGCGAGATTACCTTCACCCTAAATACAGAGCCTCGAACCACGGAAAGTGCAAGTGACCGATGGTCAAAAAATCAATCACGATGTGCATTGCCACAATTGCTGTCACAGCTCTGTAGCGCCACAGTAGCCACATCCAAAACAGGGACATCAGTGGCAAAATGCCAATCATGGGCAAAAAGGGTTCGTGGCTGGGCAAAACCCTCACCCAGAACAGCGGGTGGATCAGCCCTGAATAAATCACATAGCTGAGATAGCCCATCCCAAAGCTGCGGAGTGGCTGCTTAGGAAAGAGTCGCCCCCCCAGATAGCTGCCCACCAAAAACCAAAAGACAAACATCAGCTGCTCGAGCACTCCGTTGGCGATGGAAAACAGCGTCAGGTCCGTTAGCTCATAGGGACCATCTACATATTTTTGGGTGAATAGAACATAGATGGCAGAGGTCAACAGGGTAACTCCCCAGCCCATCGCCAGGGCACTCAGGTAACCATCGCGATCATCCACATCTGGACTGATCAATCCATCGGCAACTGGGCGATATCTGGGTACCCATAAAGCCAAGAGTAAGGCCGACACGCAGCAACAGCCCCAGTAGATCCAAATTTCGGGCTCAATTGCCATGAAGTCTCTCCGAGGGCATCAAATTCTTGTCAACAGACTTTTCAAAAGCATCACCAAAAGTCTCTTCAGCACTCTCGCCCGGCGTGCGACAGCTCACGAAAAGGTGTACTCCATTTTTGGGATACATGGAGATAAATAGGCCAAATTTACCCAACTCGGGCTCAGCCTCAAAGTCGGGAACCCCTTCAAAATTAAATCGATGGATGAGGGTTGCGATCGCAACCCTCATTTCATACCGAGCAAAGTGCTCCCCCAAACATTTACGGGCCCCATCCCCAAAACTCAGCGGCTGGGCGTGCATCGGGCAGCCAGATGGGCCGTAGCGCTCTGGTCGAAAGGCCTCCGGCTCCGGGCCATAGTAGTCGGCATTTTGATGTAGCGGCATCAGCGTAATGCCCACCGGCTGCTGGGTCGGAATCGACCACCCCGCCAGCGTATCGGCCTCTAGACTCAGGCGCTGAATCCCGGCCATGGGCGGACGCAGCCGCAGTGACTCAGTCAAAATGCTATCGAGGTACGGCATGGAAACGCCCACAGGTAAAGTCCCCTGGAGAGACATCACCCGATCAACCTCTGCCTGAGTTTGCCTGAGAATATCGGGGTGTTTCGCCAGCAGATCAAGGGTGAAGGCAACGCTGGTGGCAACCGTTTCATGGCCATTGACCAAAATCGCCAATAAGTTATCTCGAACTTCAGAGTCACTCAAGGGTGGCACTGTCTCAGTCACTAGCTCAGTCGCGCGTAATAAAAGATCTAGCACGTCCGAAGATTCCGAAGATTCCGAAGATTTAGAGGGGGGAAGCGGTGAACCATTTGTCAGAATAGCCTTTCTCGTTGCGATCAAATTGTCTAGAAAGTCGTCAACCGTCACAAATGCTTTTGCCAATTTACGATTAGCGGGCAACGGCACCTTTTGCCACCAGCGAACAAACTGATGCAGCGGATGCGTGCTCTGAGCAATAATGTAGTGAAGACTTTCTAAAAACTCATCGGCAGCTCCCTCTAGAGCACCAAATGTTTGACCAATCGTGGTTTGACCGATAACGTCTAAAAACAACAGCAGCAAATCAGGGTAAACGTTGCACCGTAGGCCATCAGACTGGATCTGATGGATCCACTTTTCTGCCAATTTTTCAGTGCAGGCAACAAAGCTGTTGTGAAATGTCGCCACATGCTGCTTAGCAAAGACTTCATTGAGCAACAGTCGCTGCCGTTTCCAAGCTTCACCATCATTGGTCAAGACGCTCGAGCCATATAGCTGTTGGAGCAGCGCGTTAGGTGGAAACTTATGATAATTCTTTTGGTTGGCAACCAAAACATGATGGGCCATCGGATAGCTGGCCACCGAGATCTGCTGTCGCCACATCCAAAAGATTTGAACAATCTCGCCCAAGGTTTCGTGAAAACGATGGTAGGCCGAGAGGCGATTTTGAGCACCGTAGACCTCTGACAGATTACCTACCAGCAAACGCGGATCGGCTCCCGGCACGCCGTGACCATCCCTATGGTGGATCTGAGCCCGGGCCTGGGCAACTTGCCGAAAGTACCAGATGTAAACTAACCAGAAACCAATCACAGCAGAAATTACCAGCGGCATCGCAAGCATCATAAGACTCACCGGGTCCGACGATCGATACCTAAAGATAGCTCGCTCGATTTGATAACACCAAAATTCGGATTATACAAGGCTAACAGGCGATCGAGGACCAGCCCTGTCAGACAGATTCTGATCAACCCATCACTCGATTCAAAATATCTGACTCAAATACTGAGCCACACTGTCTTCACTGTGATGACCGATCACATGGGTAGCGTGCTGCTTGAGCTGAGCCGTGGCATTCTCCATAGCCAGGGCCATATCAGCAATCTTAAACATGGGAATATCATTGTTGTGATCGCCAAATACCGTCACTGCATGATTTTGCAATCCGTGAAGTGCCTGCACCTCGCGAATGCCGCTGCCTTTGTTAGCCCGCTGGTCACCGATGGTCAGCCAGTGCCAGCCAGGCTGATAAGGGTTCTCAAATAAATGGGTTTCTAGTGCATTTCCAAAGCGCTCATGAATCACCTGTTCAAGCTCACTCAGCACCGCTTCAGCATCCACTAAAGTGAGTCTCACAACCGGCTCAGAGAGATTCTCTTGGAGACGATCCAGCCTTCGCCACGGCGTGCCTTGACGCTGTTGAGTATCCTGCCAAAGCCAGTCCATGCCAGCATTGTTGATATGAGTATAGCTGGTACAGTTAGCGCCCTGATGATTTGCGTCACGATGATACGTCGAGACAATCGGGGCGACATCAGTCTTGCTCAACAGCGAGAACAGCTCATCTGCGACAGCTGGATCGATGGCATTAATGATGTCTGGTTGCCCCGTCGCCAGATCGGTGACATAGGCCCCATTAAACTCAATCACCGGCAGTGAGAGCTGCAGCGGCCCCAAAATCGCCCGCACCGAGTCGATACTGCGGGAGGTGGCGATCGCAAATGGTACCCCCTCAGAGACCAACTGCTCGATTTGCGATCGCGTATAGTCTGACAGCGTTGCCTGGGTTGTCAGCAACGTCCCATCCAAATCCGACACATACAGCTCTGTCATTTAATCACCCATCCAAAATCCCTTAAAGCCCTTCGGGCATGGCTACCGTTAACGACTTCGCTCAGGGGCAGCCACATCTAAAATCTCCGCCCTCGTCCCTTTGGAAACAACCCCAATAGTGGACCCAGAATAATGCCAAATACAAACCCCCCTGCATGGGCCCA
>JBCCRZ010000266.1:0-7914 GCA_039200855.1 Cyanobacteria bacterium P01_D01_bin.44
GCTGCTGCGGGATGTGCCATTTGCGGACTTTGACACCAACGAAGGCGTCGGTCGCGCCTATGAGCGTCTGAATGTCGCTAAGTGGATTGCCGCGCCCGGTCAACGGTTGAGCGAGGCCGAGCAATCGCGCCTGCGGGGTCCCTTTAATCGTCAAACCGTTTTTCGCGGCATTACCCCAGGCGACTGCGAAGGCCCTTATCTGTCTCAGTTTTTGCTGATTGGCAATACCGGACTGGGCAAGGCTCAAGCGGTGGCGGATGGTCAAATCCAGTACGGGTCTATCCGCGTTGACCAGCGGGTCAGGGTAGCCACCCCCTATAAGGACTACATGACCACCTGGGAAGCCTGGCTGGATGTACAAAACGGCGCTGACCTGCGCGGGTTAGAAAGCTACAGCGACTATCCCAAGTATCGCTTCATTGCGACCCCGCGAGACCTGGCGACCTATGTCCATTACGACGCGCTCTATGAGGCCTATCTAAACGCCTGCCTGCTGTTACTCAGCATGGGCGCGCCGTTTGACCCGGGTATTCCCTTCCAGGGGAGCGACTACCGCGATAAGCAACAGGGCTTTGCTCAGTTCGGCGGTCCCCACATTCTCTCTCTGGTCACCGAGGTGGCCACCCGCGCCCTCAAGGCAGTGCGCTACCAGAAGTTCAATGTGCATCGTCGGCTGCGGCCCGAGACAGTAGGCGGCCTACTCAACCGCTTTTGCAACGGTGACAAAGCCGGGGTTGAGGTAATGGGCAATCTGGTCAACGGCTTTGGCTCAGAGTTCTTGGCTGAAATCGCCGGGCATAACCAACAGCAAAAAGATAAGAATGGTTGCGATCGCGGCCAGGATGCAGACCACGGCTACGGCAGCTCCTTTCTGCTGCCAATGGCCTTCCCCGAAGGCTCCCCCATGCACCCCGCCTACGGCGCAGGCCATGGCACCGTCGCTGGGGCCTGTGTGACCATCCTCAAAGCGTTCTTTGACCATGGTCATGAACTAGATACCTGCTATGAGCCCGCCGCCGATGGTAGCTATCTCCAGCAATACGACTGCCCGATGGACAGAAAGCTCACCGTCGAGGGTGAACTCAACAAGCTGGCCTCGAATATCTCCATTGGCCGCAATTGGGCCGGTGTGCATTACTTCAGCGACTACATCGAGTCGATTCGTCTGGGCGAGCAAATTGCCCTCGGCATTTTGGAAGAGCAAAAACTCACCTATGGTGAGAACTTCTCGATGACGGTGCCGCTGTTTGATGGCGGTACGGTAAGGATTTAGCCCTTATCCCCAGCCTCGTCTTCTCAGTGCTTAGCCGAGCAGCTTCCTTGATCGTGTAAGCAAGGCGGTGCGTGGACATATAACATTCCTGAATCGGTGCTTATCTGTCAAAGATGACGGATAAGCACCCTATTTATAGTACTTAACTGTCAAAAATGACGGATAAATCCCGATTCCCTGGAGTTATGCATCAAAATTGACGGATAAGTTCTATAAATTAGGGTGTTATCACCCAAAAATGGCGGATAAGATCCGGAAGTGAGGATCTTATCTACCAGATTTGACGCTGAATCTATAGTTCGGCATCTAAACAGAGATCTCTAACAGGTTCATATTGAAATCATTACATGGCTATTTTCTTCCTATAGCTTGAATGGAAAATACGCTTAGACTTTCGATTTTCAATTACCTAATTCAGCTAGATTATGAAAAAAACGATTTTAGTACTTGCGGCAAATCCTAGAAACACTCCTAGACTACGTTTAGAGCAGGAAATTCGTGAGATTCATAATGGGCTACAAAGATCAAAAAGGGGAAAAGAATTTGTTCTGAAACAAGTTTTGGCTTCTCGACCAATTGATGTTCGCAGAGCAATGTTAGATTACAAACCTAGGATTGTTCATTTTTGTGGCCACGGAGAAAAGGATGATGGCATTTTTTTTGAAAATGATCTAGGAAATAGAAGTTTGGTACCCACAGAAGCTTTAGCAGAACTCTTCCGATTATTTTCGGAAGACATAGAATGTGTATTAATGAATTCCTGTTACTCTGAAACCCAAGCAAAAGCTATTGCCGAGCACATTGACTATGTTGTTGGCATGAATAAGGAAATTGGAGATATTGCTGCTATTGAGTTTGCTGTAGCATTTTACGACGCTCTAGGAGCAGGAAAGTCTTTTGACTTTGCGTTTAGATTTGGACGCAATGCTATCCAAATGCTTGGAGTATCAGAATACTCAACCCCTGCACTTGTGCTTAAAAATGGTCCCTATAAAATTATTGAAACTAATCAAGAAGGACTATTTTTAGACAAACAAATTGAGCGTGAAATTCTTGATTTCAATAGCTTTTACTCTAATCGCAAAAGGACGGGAGTCGTCGTTCATATCTACTGGCATGAAACGGGATTAACTTTAAAGGATGCTGAGGCACTGAGACTAGCTCTCGAAAAGGAGAATATTTCTGTTTCCATTTTAGAACATTGCGATTCTAGACCACCAGACTCAGTCTTTATTGGTGCTTTGACTAGTGCCCAAGAAGCAAGAACAGTTCTATTGAAAGTGCCCTATAAAATAGAATACATATTCCCTTTGAGTTACCCGAGAATTCAAGGAGGAGATCCCAATGGGTTACTTATTGGTATTGGTTACAGTTCAAGACACGATCAAGATTATCAAACAGAAGACTCCAAACCGATAAAAGTTTCACAGTCAGATATTTATGCTCTAACTGAACCAGAAATTTCTAATACTGAATTTCAACACAGACTGCATGAAATTTTATCTACGAAACGTATTGATAGACTGCTTAATAGGCCCCAAATTCGTGCTCTTAGCTTTGCAAGCGATGGTAAGCCTCTAGTATCAGGGGCGAATAATGGCACAGTACACCTTTGGGATATTACTTCAGATAAAGTCCAAGAAAGAGACGATGCCGATTCTAGTATTGAAGTAAGTTTTCAAGAAAATACCGAGATAGAGGAAGACACCTAACAAATCTGCTGCACCGGAATAACCCAGTATTTTGGTTGTATGAAAAGTTATCTGTATCCGGTGAGCATAATCGTTAGCGAGCAATCCTGAGAGTTGTCGAATGCTCTAGTCTCTTTGAGACATCGTGAGCTACAGTCAGTCATTCAACAGCGTAAAATCAAGTTTGTGAAGCTGTACTTGACGAATGACTCTACCCCTCGATGGAATACCAATATTACGAATTTCAGGCAATTGATCGCCCGCTGACCAAAGCAGAACAGGACTATGTCCAAAGTTTATCAAGTCGGGTAAGACCCACTGCCACGAGAGCGGTTTTCACCTATAGTTATGGGGATTTTCGTGGGGAGCCATTATCGGTTCTAGAGAAATGCTTTGATGCCATGCTTTACATGGCGAATTGGGGCAGCTATCAGCTGGCGTTTCGTTTCCCCAAATCAGCGGTCAATGTCCCCGCACTAAAGGCTTACTGTGTTGACAACATCATTGAGGTCTCCACAGCATCAAAATATGTAATCCTCAATATCGAGATTGATGAAGAGGAGGGTGGTGGCTGGATTGAGGAAGATAATCACTGGCTGAGTGCGTTGATACCGTTACGACAGGCCATTCTTCAAGGGGACTATCGGGTTTTATATCTAGCCTGGCTGCAGGCAGCAGCGATGTCTGCCTACTTGGAGGAGGATGCACAAGAACCCCCTGTCCCACCCAATTTGCAAAGACTTAATGCGCCACTCCAATCATTTGTTGACTGGTTAGAAATAGATCCGGATTTAATTGCAGTGGCCGCACAGGTTAGTCAAACACAAAAGGAACTAAAAGAACCTTTCAAAGACTGGGTTAATGCACTCTCAGACAAAGAGAAAACAAAATTGCTCTTGGAAATTATTACAGGAGACTCGGTGCTTGCCAGCCAGCTTCAGGCTCGTTTACGTCAGAAATTTGCTAGAACCCCTGAACTCCCCTCTGTATCGGATGTTGATCGGCGACACTTTTCAGAGTTAAGAACCCTGGCGGACAAACAATATTCGGAGCGTCAGGCACAAGCAGCAGCAGAGACTAAAGCCAAGCGCAGTAAGTACCTCGAATCTTTAAAACCTCAGCAGGCACAGATTTGGGAAACAATCAAAGATCTGATTGCGCGTAAGCAGGCGCAGCCCTATGAGCAGGCAGTCCAACACCTGATTGACTTGCGGGATTTAGCGGAGTTAGAGGGTGATTCAGCTCTTTTCCAGTCTCGAATTCGACAAATGCAAGCCGATTATTCGAACCGTTCAGGTTTGTTAAGGCGGATACGTGAAGCCAAACTTCTGAGGGGAGGGAATTAGCCATTCACTCCCCAGCCTAAGTAGGAATTTATGCCTGGGAATGTATGCTTGGCCGAAGGCTAATATTTGCGCAGTGCTGAGGTTGAAGTTTGGAATGATGGTGGATTGCAGGGTGCGATCGCCCTCATAAAAACCTTTTCTTACGGGCTATCCGGAGGCTTAAAGACAAAAAACTAACTCCAGTCTTCCCCGCCCTTTGTCCGTGCAGCCTTGTAAAGTGTCTTAACCTGGTGCAGTTCTCGAGTTTTCTCGAAGAGCTGCACTTCTGTGAGGCCCCAATTTTCTAAAACCTTATCCAGGTCAGCCTGAATATCGCGGGCACCTGGAAAACCGTCATAGCGGATCCGCAGGCGGGCTAGCTCCGCCAGGTTAAGATCGTCTGGCTCAGCGTTGAGTAGGCCATTGGCAACATCGCGGTCTTTTTTGTACTGAGGGTGCTGTTGGTCTTTTTGTTCGGACATTGGGGAAAGGTTAAAAAGAAAGGGCGAAGGGCGAAAGGGAGATGGAGAGATTGGGGGAGAAGAAGGCAGTGGACAGTTGCATCGTAGGATGGGCTAATGGATTCAGCCTCACAAGCCCTACCAATATAAGCCGATTCGTTTAACTGGCGAGCCCATCTTTGCCAATTGATCATTTTTCGAGAATTCTATGCTTCGTTTTTCCTTCGCGTCTTTACTGGCAGGTGGTGTAGGAGCCGCTTTGCTGGCCCTCATGCCGCAATCAGCCGCAGTCGGCATGTGTCGAGCTGAGTTGGGAGACAGGCTGGATGCGATCGCAGCCCAACCCAATCTACGCCGAGCCCGCCTGGGCATCCAGGTAGAAACCCTGGGCCGCACTGACGGGGAGCGGGAGGTTGTTTATGCCAAAGACGCCGACCATTATTTCGTCCCCGCCTCAAATGTCAAACTGCTGACCACCGCCGCAGCCCTGCGTCGCTTAGGTCCTGATTTCACAATTCGCACCGCGGTCTACGGCACAGAAAGTAACGGCCTCACCACCCTCTATGTCGTCGGCCAGGGCGATCCCACCTTTGGTGATGAACAGCTGAATAACTTAGCCCAACAGCTTAGCCAACAAAACCTCAGCCGCGTCGGCAATCTGCTGGCCCATGACGGCCACTTTCCTGGGCAGATGGTGAACCCCAACTGGGAATGGGAAGACGTCCAGGCAGGCTACGGGGCCCCCGCCAATAGCCTGATGCTCAACCAAAATGAACTCGGGTTGACCCTCTTTCCCCAGGCTGTGGGGCAGCCTCTGCGGGTAGAGTGGGATGATCCTAGCCTGACAAATCAGTGGCGCGTTGAGAACTTTTCTAAAACCGTCAGCGCCAACGAGCCGGAATTTGTCGATATTGGCCGCGACCTGGGACAACCTATCTTGCGGGTATACGGCCAGCTGATCGCTGGAGCTGCGCCAGAGACGGCCTCCGTGGCCGTACCTGACCCAGGCCGCTATTTCGCCCAGACCTTGCAGCAGCGCCTTACAAACCTGGGGGTTTCCGTTGCCCAAACCGACCTCACGGCCCAGCCAGTCCCCGGTGGGGCATCCGAGCTAGCTACAGTGGCCTCTCCCCCGCTAGCGGACTGGCTGATCCGCACCAACCGCAATAGCAAAAACATCTACGCCGAAGCCATCCTCAAATCCTTGGGGCTCGCTGTGGCCGCGGCCCCCGTCGAAGATGCCACCACCGCCGGGACAGAGGCGGTTAAAACCGTGCTCCAGCCCCTTGGCGTTGATCCCGACAGCTACGAGATTGTGGACGGCTCAGGGCTATCGCGCCACAATTTGGCCACCCCCACCACCTTTGTCAATACGCTCCAGGGGATGGCCTTTACCCCCGAAGCCCAGATTTACCGCAATTCCCTGGCCGTCGCCGGACAAAGCGGCACCCTCCGCAATCGGTTCCGTAATACCATCGTCCAAGGGCGGCTACACGGGAAAACGGGAGCCATCAGCAACAACGCCTCCCTCTCGGGCTATCTAGAGCCTCCCAATCACCCACCCGTAGCCCTGAGCATTTTGCTCAACCACGTCAACCAGCGCGGTGCCAGCCTGAGGCAGGTAATTGACGCCCTTGTGTTAGAAATAGCTCAGTTAGAAAATTGCTAATGGCATAACCTTCCCCACCTCCCCCAACCTCCCCATCTCCCCACCCCTACCCCTTCCCCCTTAGCCTTTCCCCCTCTCCCATGGATCAATTCCAATCAAGACAAAACCAGCTTGAGGCTTATTATCAACAAGTTCAGGCGGTGATTCTCTCGCGTCAAAATCCGGTCTCTGGCCTATTACCGGCCAGCACCGCTGTAACCCCCCACGGTGACTACACCGACGCCTGGGTAAGGGATAACGTCTACAGTATCCTGGCCGTATGGGGACTGGCGCTGGCCTATCGTAAGGTCGATGAAAACCAGGGACGCACCTACGAGCTAGAGCACAGTGTCATCAAGCTGATGCGGGGGCTGCTGTTTGCAATGATGCGCCAGGCAGCCAAGGTGGAGAAATTTAAGGAAACCCAAGATCCCCTGGATGCCCTGCACGCCAAATACAACACCTTCACGGGGGATGCGGTGGTGGCCGATCACGAGTGGGGCCATCTCCAGATCGATGCAACATCCATATTTCTGCTGATGTTGGCCCAGATGACCAGCTCGGGCCTGCAAATCGTTTATACCCTTGACGAAGTTGATTTTGTCCAAAATCTGATTTATTACATCGGTCGGGCTTACCGCACACCGGACTACGGCATTTGGGAGCGCGGCAATAAGCTCAACCACGGCAAGCCAGAACTCAACGCCAGCTCGGTGGGCATGGCAAAGGCAGCCCTGGAAGCCATGAATGGGCTCAACCTGTTTGGGGTGCGGGGGGGCCATAGCTCAGTTATCCACGTACTGCCCGATGAGATCGCCCGTGCCCGCATTACTCTCGAGGCCCTGCTACCCCGAGAATCCGGCTCTAAAGAAATCGACGCGGCGCTGCTGAGCATAGTGGGTTTTCCGGCTTTTGCCATCGATGATGACGCCCTTCGCACCCAAACCTTGCAGACCATTATTGACAAACTCCAAGGCAACTACGGCTGCAAACGATTTTTGCGCGACGGGCATCAGTCAGTCCTCGAAGACACTGAGCGGTTACACTACGAGCCCGGTGAACTGAAAGAATTTGAGCACATTGAGTGTGAGTGGCCGCTGTTCTTTAGCTACCTGCTGCTCAACAGCTTGTTCAGCAATGATCCGGCTGACTTTTATTTTGAGCGGCTCAAGGCCGTGGCGGTCAACAAAAATGGGTACGATTTGCTGCCTGAAGTCTATTACGTGCCCCAAGACGCGATTGAGGCCGAGCGGGCCGCCCCCCACAGCCAGATCCGATTGCCCAACGAAAATATTCCACTGGTGTGGGCCCAAAGCCTTTACTATCTGGGGTTGATGATCCAGGACGGGCTGCTCACACCAGGGGATCTCGATCCGCTGGCGCGCCACCTCAAAGCGGGTCAAAACCGCCGTCCCATTGTCCAGGTCGCACTCCTGGCAGAGGACCGCACCCTCCAAAAGCAGCTCGCCAACTACGGCATCGAAACCCAGGTTTTAGAACAAATTGAGCCCGTCCA
>JBCCRZ010000267.1:0-7905 GCA_039200855.1 Cyanobacteria bacterium P01_D01_bin.44
ATCGAAGCACCCGCAGAGCAAAATTCAAATGATTTTGAATCTCCTGCGCAGTATGGCCACTGCGGGCCAGCATGAGTGCGGTACGAAACTCTGTGGTCAGGTAGTTGGCCAGGTCATCCATATCCTTACCCCCCTGGGTATCAAGATCCAGTTCCCCTTTCTCAACAGCCCGTGTCAGACACCCTTTGAGGACCCTAGCCACGTCAGCAAAAAAGTCTTTAACGAAGGTATTAATTTCTGGGTCTCTGAAACCCACTTCTATGCCGATGCTACACACCAAACAACCGTGGGGAAAGCCTTCCTGGGTAATGCGGTTGGGTACGTTTGCAAAGAACGCCTGGACCTCAGGCAGGGACGCCCCAGCTTGTCGAATTGGGCTTTGAATATCTCGATGGCGATCCGCTGTGTATTGCTTGAGGGCCTTCTTAAACAACTCTCGCTTGGGACCAAAGGTGCCGTAGATGCCATATTTAGCCACACCCGATCGTTTGACCACCTCATCGACGGAGGTGCCGTAATAACCCTTTTCCCAGAACACTTGAATAGCGATCTGGAGAGCAGCCTGGGGATCAAATTCTCGGGGGCGAGCCATAATTTAGTGGCTTATTTCAAACGACATCGTCTGGAATAGATACAGACTATCCCGTCTGAAATAAGTCGTCAATAGCTGATTGATAAACTTGTTTAATTTCTTGCGGATAGCCGACTTAAGTAGGGTTATGGTGAAAAGAGCGAAGAAATAAAGTACCCAGGGGGGTACTTCTCGATTCACGCTCAAAATTCCATGCTTGAGTCAAAGGGTATGAGACAGTTATGCCGGAAAATATGTCAGAAGAAACGATTTGGATTGTAACGGACGATAACGCTCAAGCGTCTGAGCCCCAAAGAAGCTATCGAGAAGTGGGCCGCGAGCGAGGCGTAAAAGTATCGGTCGGTGAACTCGAACGAAAAATGTCCCGTTTCTTATATTCAGTGGGTCGTCTGTTTCATCAAGCAGAACAACAAACCGTCAGCACCTCCGGCATTCAACTGAGTGAAATTGAACTTTCCGTAGAAATTAGTGGGGAGGGTGAAGTCAAGTTAATGGGAACAGGGGGTAAAGCCGGGGGAAAAGGTGCCATCACACTCAAATTTAGTCGCCCGGACAGGTAAATTTTTAACTGGAGTATACGTTTCTTTATTTTTCTTTGCCTATATCTTTAGTCCACATAGGTTGCCATCGTAGTTCCGATGAATACGAACCCGCCTCCAAAATCAATCTTGTTGCTCGCTGCAAATCCGAAGGGGACAAAAGGCTTGCGTTTGCAAGAGGAAGAGCGCGACATCAAAGAGCGATTGCGTCTGGCTGGCTATGGCAGAACCCCCATTAACTCAACAGGGGCAACCCGTGCGAGAGACATTCAGCAGGCAATGTTGGATTTTAAGCCACAAATTGTTCATTTTAGTGGCCACGGGGCTGGGCAGGATGGGTTGGTTTTTGAAGATGCGGCTGGCCAGGAAAAACTAGTGGCGTCAGCAGCCTTAGCAGACTTGTTCAGAATATATTCCAAACGAGTCGAATGTGTTGTTTTGAATGCCTGCTATACAAAACCTCAAGCAGAGGCAATCGCTCGGCATATTGAGTATGTCATTGGCATGAGTCAAGAGATTGGCGACCGAGCTGCCATTGAGTTTGCCGTTGGCTTTTATGCCGCTTTAGGAGCTGGGGAACCGATTGAATTTGCCTACGAACTCGGTTGTAATGCCATTCGATTAGAAGGTATTTCAGAGTATTTAACCCCCGTTATCTATAAGCAGGGCCAACTCCGCCAACCCCATTCAAGTAGTGGTAAAACTCAAAACAATGAGTTGAGACAAGAGATTTCAAACGCTCAATCTCAAGCGACTGAAGTCAATTCTCGATCATTCAGTCGATCGACAGGGGTATCGACCGTAGCCTCCCAAGCTATTCCAATTTCAAGCACTCAAATAACTTCTGCTCAAGCCTCTTCTGAAACTCAGCTAACCGCCAGGCAAGATGAAAGGGCATCTGAACTGATTGGTCAGTTGTTTAATATTTTGTCCGCATCTAATGCGGAAGCAGGGCTTCAGGAATTTGAAGCGATTGCTCACAAGTCTCTGTTCCGAAATGGGCAAATCAATTCGTCTTTTCGCAAAAACAACTTTAACGTGGCAATCTCAAGGGCAAATTTATACAAGCGCCCTGCTGAAATTATTAACAAGCAATCAACGGGTCGAACCAGGCTGGGTCTCAGGTCTGATAAAGAATATGGCATTGAGGAGAAGTATGCAATCGCCCGCAATGATCATTCAAGGGGGTTAGACGGTCACATTCGGATCTTTTTTCCCGCCAGCGGGGGCGATGCCAAAATATCCGGCATCAGTCTATAGCCCCATTCAAATTAACCCCATATTCATTTGTCTAATCTTCATTTGTTAAGTATCCACTTGTTCACTGAGTATCAACTGCTATGAAATGTCCACAGTGCCAGACTGAGAACCGAGCTGACTCCAAATTCTGTATGAGTTGCGGGACGGCGTTGAGTATTGCCCCACCTCCGCCCCCACCTGACGAAGGGGTGCGAGGGAGAGTGCCTTCTCCCACTAGCAAAAAATATGCCCAGGGTAAGGAGCCCACCACGGCGTTAATTTTGTCCTTGATCGTCCCAGGATTTGCTATCGGACAGTTTTATAACGGAGATATCATGAAAGGGGTTGTGATGTTAGTGGGCACCGTCATTCTAAGCTTCACAGTTGTAGTCCCGCTGGGTATTTGGGTCTGGTCTTCTATAGATGCGTATCAAGTGGCTAAAGGGAATCAAGCACTATGGAGCTAATCAAATTAGAAGAGCTGGCTCCCCGCGAATATGAGCACCCCCTAGACCAAAAAGCACTTGATGCACTGGAAAAAACGTCTGGGTTGGAGGTGTTGGTTAAAAAATTCAACGATTTTGGCGTTGAAGGCTTTTTAAGACTTGAGTTTATTGGCAGCAATCTCAAGGTTACGCCGAGCAGCTTGCCGGATATCTATGAGACGCTAGAAGAAGCGTGCGAGGTGCTGAACTTAAAGACAACGCCTGAAATTTACATGCGCCCTGACGATTATTTCCGCAAATTGGAAGTCACCACGAATAATCTGGAAGGTCTCACCGTAGGCGTCAATAACCCAGTCATTGTGATTAGTACGGCCTGTGTTGAAGCCTTTTCTCATTCAGAGCTGTTATTTATTCTAGGGTGTGAAATCGGACGGCTTAAAAGCCAACATATTCTCTATCAAAATATTGCCTGGCTGTTTCCAATTTTGAGTGGCACGGTCAGCAGCTTAATTGCTTCAATACCTGGGGCGAGTTTATTGGCAAGTTCGATCACAGGTGGCTTATATTTGGCGTTAGTGAACTGGTTGAGGATGGCAGACTATACCGCCGATCGGGCAGGTCTGTTAGCATGTCAGGACGTTAATGCTGCCATGACGGCCATGGCAAAAATCGCCGGATTGCCTAAAAGATATTTTGACTCCTTTAACCTGGATGATTTCTTAACCCAGGCCAGAGAGTTTGAAGGGTTTTCAGACACGACTTACAACAAGGTTCTTAAAGTATTGAGCCTCGCCGTCAGAGATCAAGCGTTCACCATTGCACGGGCCAATGAGCTTTTGAAGTGGGTAGACTCTGGCGAGTATCAGGCTGTTTTAGAACGTCAAACTAAGCTGCAATCTGCACCAGCCCCTAGCTTCTGCCGCCATTGTGGATTTAAACTTGAAGCTGCCCATGCTTTTTGCCCAAGCTGCGGCAAACCAGTCTCTGTTTAGGGTTTAACTGCATAAACTGTCCCATGTACTCCGGTTTTCAGCGTTTCACTTTGAATGCCCAGCATTCCCTCTGGCAAGGTAGGCTACCTGACAAACACTTGCCTAATTCTCAGCAGTTTGAAGACCTTTGGGCACTGCATCCTGAAAACTATAACAACATCAAAATTCACGGTCGCATGGTTAAGACGCCTCGTTGGGAGCAGGCTTACAACAAACCCTATGGTTATTCTGGCATCACCCACTCAGCGTTGCCGAGTCCAGAGCAGGTATCCTCACTCTGGAGGTGGGTCAAGGAGACGATCGATGCGCGTCTAAACGGTATCCTGTTGACCTGGTACGATGGCCAACTCGGTCACTATATCGGCAAACATCGCGACAGCACCCAAAACATGATTGAGGGCGCACCCATTGTGACCGTTTCTTTGGGAGAGTCTAGAATATTTCGATTGCGCCCCTGGCAGGGTAAGGGCTATCAGGACTTCCCAGTGAACCATGGCACTGTTTTCGTCATGCCCTACAGCACAAATTTGGCCTGGACCCATGAGGTTCCAGCGTCTAAGAAATTGCGGGGGAGAAGGATTGCGATAGCGAAGCGCTGACTTGTCAGTTCGCATTCAGAGCATTCGAATAAGATCGAAGCTGCGCTGTCCATATTGATGCCAAATTGGCAACATCAGTTAAGGCCTGGCTAACACAATAAAAAGCAACCTGATGGCAGGGATATGCAAACGACAATTGATCGGGTCGTTCGTGATCGCTTTTGCCCCCTTAAAACCCTGGGTTAAGTTGAAGTTAGGTCAAAATCATGGAAAACAACCGTTTAATCATTAAAAATCTGGATAATCTTCAAGCACTTACCCCAGAGGAAGTGTCTACGATTCAAGGAAGTTTATCGATTGCCCATCCCAGACCGTTACCTGAGGTTCCGGATGAGCCTTCTCCTAAAGACAGAATTTACTATCCCTATCCCCGTCCCAGGCATCCCAAGCGTCCCTATCCACAGCCCTCCCCCCATCCCTATCCGCTTCCGTCTATTCCTTGCAGCCCTCATCCTATCAAAGACGGTTATCTGCCCTGGTGTGCAGTGATTCTTTAGATGTATCCCCAATTAGCCTGCAAGATTAGCCTCTACGCTGATCGCATCATTCTCTCTCAAGCAGGTCGGGAGGTTAGTTTTAACAGCCATGCTCAGACAGGGGATGCCTTGCCCAAGCTGTTTGCCCTGATGGATGGCAGCAAAAGTTTGGACGAACTACGCCAAAGCCTCTGTCTCGGGAGCGCCCTGGATACGATTATTCAGAACTTGGATGAGCAAGGGTTGCTCAAGGATGCCTCATTGCTGAGGCATCCTACCCCGTCAGTGAAAAAATTGAGCGAATTTGCGAGAGAATTGCTGTCTAAAAATCAGCAAGGCAACAGTCCGTTGTGGTCCCTCCTTGCGGTCGAGCCGTCGGCCCTGCCAATCCCTGAGACAATTCCTAAAACGATAGCTGAGCAGACGACTGAGCAACACATCAATATTTTGTACGGTTTCACCATTGAGCACTATCATCTGTTTGCCCACCGGCACACTTCCCACTGGCCAACCCCTCAGAGCGCTGCATCCCTTTGTCAGCTGGTCAGTGAACTCTATCGCCAAGAATCTACTCAGGCCGATCAGTTGCTCACGGCACTGGCTGCCTTTGGGATTAGCGATGCAGATATAAAAGATACGCTACCGTTGCCCGCAACAATGGCGCTTTGCCACGGGCTATCATTTTGGGCCAACTTTGATGACTGCTTTTACATCACCATCTTGGGGGCACTCACAGAGAGACTTTATCAAGACTTTGAGCGTTATCTTGCGGCCAGTGAGGACTTCAAACTAGGGCCACACTTTATCGAGCCCCTCCGTCAGCTGCTAACCCCGGAGCTGGCACGTGCTCAGGCGAACCTGCTCGATGATGACTTCCAGGAAATAGCCCCCCTTGATTTAGAAACAAGCCAGCGATTTATCGGGCAAATCCATCTGTTGGCAGATATGCTCAACGGGTTTCACACAGCCATCGGCAACTACTATGCGGTGGCCCCCCATCTACTGCGACGAGTGTCCGTTATTTAAGGAGTGTGCGGGTATGACCACAACACCACAGACTTTAGACGCCGCCCCCTTATTCAAAGATCGGGTGGTTTTGACATTTAAAGACACGGAGGTTGAGGTTCGATATGGGGCACAAGGATTTGCGATCGCAGCGCCCCCCGCCGATCGGCCCGAAATCGATCAGCTACTGAAGCTCTTACAAGCAGGGGGTCGCTCGCCAGCGCAGCTAGCCCAGGATTGTCCGGGGCTCCAAGACCAAATCCCAGGGCTGCTGCGTGAGTTTGACCACCGAGGCATGCTTGCCCAGCCAGCATCGCCCAGTGAGCCGCCCAATACTTGTCTGACAGGACGCCAGTTTTATCAAATGCTATCTCAGTTCTTAGCTCGCCTCAAGCGACGATTTCCACCCTCTCCCTTTTCTCAACAGATGGCAGATGGCACTCTCTCTCGAAAGCATCTGATTGGCTATGCGCTAGAGGCTTACCATGTCACCCAGCTTTGCCCCAGGCTGCTAGCACCAGCCTTAGCCAAACAAGCATCCACCACCACTCAAAAGCTGCTACAAGCGTTTTTTGTCTCAGAGCTACATCACGATCGCTTGATCGAGAAATCGCTCACCAGCGTAGGCATCACAGGGGCTCAACTCCAACACATGCAGCCGTTGCCCATGACTTTTGCGGTGTGTGCTTTCCTCGGCGTCTTTGCTCAGCAGCATCCCCTGAGCTTCAAAGCAGCCCTGATGCTCTTTGAAGAAGATGAGAAAATATTCTATGAGCTATTTACCCAACGGTGTGAGGCGTTAGGCATGCCCGCCGACTTTTATAAGCCGATTTTGCTCCATGCCCAGATCAATGATGAGGGGGGCCATGATCAGATTACAGAAGTCTTGATGGCGGAGATCCCCTATGTGTCATTAGCAGACCAGCTGCTGGTGAAGAAAAATATGGCGCTTTTGATGGAGTCGATGATCCTCCGTACCTACGAGATTTTGCACTATTATGGAGACTCGAAACAGGTTATTCCACGGTGTTTTGAGATGAGTGCTGATTTCTAGCGACTACGCTAACCCAGCAAACTGTTGCCAGCACAGATACATCGCCCGAGGCACATGGAAACAGCCTTTCCATTTACCCCCCTTGAGGTTTAGCAACACCTTGCCCTGACGGTTTAAATAGCCAAACCATTCGCCCTGCTCAGGATCAGCAAACCGTGCCCAGGCATAGTCATGCACCTTTTGATACCACTCCCAACAGTCTTCTCGCTGGGTTAAGCGATAGCCTATTGCCAACGCTACCAAAGTTTCTAGATGGACCCACCACAGCTTTTGGCTCCACTCTAGCTGCTGGGGCGGATGCCCCTCGGCATCGAGAAAGTAGAAAATACCGCCGTATTGAGTGTCCCAGCCAAAGTCAAGGATGCCCATGACCGTATCGATGGCCTGATTGATCAAAGCGGTATCCTGGTGTCGCTGGGCGATATCCATCATGAACCACATCGCTTCAATGCCGTGGCCCGGATTGACCACTCGGCCCTCAAAACAATCAACGTGAGACCCATCTGGGGCAACGTTCTCATACAGAAGATTACGCTCAGGATCTAGAAAGCTGCCCATCACTTCTTTGACGGTGAGATCTAAAACGTCTTCTAGCTGATCGCCTGAGAGCAACCAGTCCATTTCTAGGGATAGATTCGCCAAGATCATCGGCACTGCCAGGGTCTTCATCGGGCGGGTGCCAGGGTAGGTTTTGGTGTATTGTCCTTTAGGGTTATCTTTGCGGTGCAGTACGTTGTTGTAAGCCTGCAGTGCCACTTCTTTTGCCCAGTCTTCGCCCGAAGCGAGAGCATACTGGCTAAAGGCCATGGCGGCAAAACAGTCTGAGAAAATGTTGTAGGGCTGCACCAGGGGGCGACCGTCGCGGGTTAACGAAAAATACCAGTTGCCCTCAGCATCTCGGCCATTATCCGCAAGAAACTTGGCTCCACTGGCTGCCACCGTGAGCCAAGCCTCTCGCTTCTC
>JBCCRZ010000268.1:0-7888 GCA_039200855.1 Cyanobacteria bacterium P01_D01_bin.44
CCCTGAAACCTAAACGCATACCCCGCATACTCCCCGTCCTCATAGAGCAACACCAACCAGGTCTTTGGATCAAACGCTAGGGGATAGGCTTCTCGCTCTGCCCTTACCCCAGCGCGAATATCGAGGTCCGGCAGATGACAGTAGGGTGATGAGACCACAGTCTGCACCGCCTGCCGCTCAGATCTTTCAGGAATGCTCAACACCTTGACAAGCTGTTCTCGGGAGAGTACGGCAGTGGGCTGCACCATTTTTTCGCAAAGGTTGTTGTCAGCGGCCTCGGCTTGAAACTTGAACCCCAGATTAAAGACAAAGCTCATCAGGGCCAGCCCCCACCCACTGGCTAGCCAGTAGCGGCTGCGCTGCTTGGAGCGTCGGGATATTTTACGTCGCATACGTGTTCTCCTTTTACTCAAAACGGTAGGTTCAAAACAACAGGTTCAAAACAACATAAGCTCCCTATCGGCTGCCCCTTTGGCAGCCGTAGGTGAGTGGTGATTCTGTTTGTAAACGCCTTTGAATGACTGCGATTATAGGGGGGGTATTCCGGGTATATCAAGGCTTTTACGCACAGCGATGGCCTGCGGCAAATGGTGCGACAGGGCTCTAAACGGTATGATGTCTGACCTATATTGGTTGAGGATTTGAGACGACGTTTTTTGCAACAGTCGACTGCAACAGGTTAAAGCGAGGATTGCAACAACTAAACCACGCCTATATACAAAACCACGCCTATATACACTGGCGGAGCGCAGCGGAGCCCTAGCGCAGCTGTGCCTTTTAGGCTATTGACCCCAGGGCTATAATCGACCAGTCCTCCGGAAGGCTGTGCCAATTGCCGATGGGGGAAACTATTGTGGTGAGGTTTCTAATACCTGCGCTTCTAACACTTCGATGCGATCGCGCAGCTCAATGACTAAAGTCGCCAGGTTGTCGAACTGCTGATCTAGGGACGGATCCCCGAGGTCCGGGGGTAACTCGACCGGGGCCGGACGACTACCGCCAGTGCTGCCGCCGGGTCTGGGGAGCTGGGCCTGGATGCGGCCGACCTGGGACTGTAGCGATCGCACCCGAAACTCTAGCTGATTGACGCGGGAGGTCAGCAGCGAAGAGGCCCCGACGGGTCTGAGCCAGAGGCTGAGGAGCAACGCCAGGGCTAGCCAAAAAACGGCGAAAGGCCAAGGGACGGGTTTGCGAAAGGGACTCATTTTGGGATTTTAGATTGGGATGTGGGGGCGGAGGGCCTGCTGAGGGGCGACGTCGGTGAGATGCGGTTAAGCCCTGTCGGTTTATTTCATCTTAGCGATTGAGGTTAGACTCGAGAAATGCTAACGATTGTGAAACTTAACAACTCTTTGCAAAGGGCAGTTCCTTTCCACAGGTATTCCACAGGTATTCCACAGGTGAGCTACGGAATGAGGTGCCTCTCAGGTCATGTTGTGGAAAACGCATCGCGGTTTGAGGAGATATGAGCGACTGTCCTATGTTAAGCAATGTTACAAAAAATGCGGCCCGACTCGCTTGACTTCGTGAAGCCAAAGATTTTCTAAACCGCGGTTGCATTTGAGCCGATATTGCAAATTAGGAAGGCTTGTTTCACAATGGCATCCACTGCCAAAAGCGACCTCTTCTAAGCAATGTCCGTGGAACGCTGCATTGTTTGGTTAGGGGTAGTTTTGAGGTGTCTTTGTGTACTTATAAGGATCGATAATATGGAAGTTAGAATGGCCGCACAAAAAGTGAGCTTGATGGTAGAAGTTCCCGAAGAATTACTCGACTCGCTTCAGAGTTTTCTGGGGACTCATACGGAATGGGATCAAGATCGAATATTTTGTGCAGCAACAGCGCTATTTTTATTGCAAAACGGCATGAACCAGCGTCAGGTTAGTCGTTTTTACCTTGATAGTTTATTCGGATGTCCAGCTTAAAACAGACCTGCCCAGTCGAATGAGGCCAGCAGAATGGCTAGCACTCAATTTTGGCCACTCAGAGCTGACAATTGCGGTGAGGCTGCTCCCAGTTTACTCAAAGGGTTGTGGCTTTGATAATCTTGTCAAACTGATAACTGTCGGCTAACTCCCTCAGGTATTTAGCTAGCGTAGCCTGGCTGGCAGGCATCTGCTCGATCAATTGCAGCACACGCTTGCCTTTCAACTGACTAGCCGCCTGTTGTAGCTCACTGAGCCATCGAGCCGACATCTCATCTAATGCATCAGCCGTAATGGATAAAGGGGCGATGTCTATCCCACGCATCATCTCTCCTTTATCCTCATTTTGCTGTTCATATAAAAATTCAACGTTGAGAGAGCGTACCAGTATTTCCCAAATACTTGCTTCTTGAAAGGGTTTTGCTAAATAGTCATCAAACCCGGAAGCCAAAATAATTTTTCGTTCCTCTTTAAAGGCACTGGCTGTGAGAGCAATAATTTTAGTCAATCCATTCGTTGGAATCTTGGGTAACAATGTCTCCAACGAACGGATCTCTCGCACTGCCTCATATCCATCCATCACGGGCATCCGCAAATCCATCCAAATCAAATGGGGCTGCCAGCTTTGCCAGAGAGCTACAGCCTCTTTACCATTACTTGCCTCTTGCACCAAAAAACCAATTGGGGTCAATAAAGTTGATAACAACTGTCGATTATCGGGGTGATCATCGACGACCAAAATTCGATAATCAGGTTGGCCAGGGGCTAAACCAATAGCTTTGCGCTGGGGCAACACTGAAGCAGGTATAGCAATCGAACTTCGGCGAACAGGAATGTAAAATCGGAAGCAGGTGCCCTTGCCAACCTGGCTACTGACGATAATCTCTCCTCCCATCATCTGAATAACCTTCTGACTAATCGCTAAGCCCAGGCCAGTTCCCTGGTGGGTATTGCGACCCACTGCTGTTTGTTCAAAGGCTACAAATAATGTTTCGAGCTCGGTTGTGGCAATCCCTGGACCCGTGTCTTCGACTTCGAATTGGAGGGTGGGAGTAGAGGGTAGAGGGTAGAGGGTGGTGGGTAATGGGCCACGGGCAGAATTCTCTCTATCCTCTACCCAATTCTCTCTACCCTCTACCTCCAACTCCTGACTCCCCATCCTCACGCGCAGGGTAACACACCCCTCAGACGTAAACTTAATGGCATTGCCGAGGAGATTAATCAAGGCTTGTCTTAACTTGCCAGAATCAATTTCTACAAACTGAAGGATATCAGGGGCTTGGTCGAAAATAAGTTGCAGACCTTTAGCTTCAGCTTTAAGGTTGAAGAGGGCGTGCAGATCATGGAGTAGCGCCCGTAAATCAACCGTTTCTAAATTAAGTGTGATTTTGCCTGCTTCGATTTTAGACATTTCTAAAATGTCATTAATCAAGTTCAGCAGATGCTCTCCACTTCGATTGATAATGGTCAATTGTTCCTGCTGTGGAGGGCTTAGGGCCTCAGCTTTGCCCAACAACTGGCTAAACCCCAAAATTGCATTAAGAGGGGTCCGCAGTTCGTGACTCATTCTGGCTAGAAATACGCTTTTGGCCTGGTTGGCTGCCTCAGCGGCAACTTTAGCCGCCTGGAGCTGGGCTGTAATGGCATCTGAGTGAGCCATTGTATTGTCAAGTAATATCTCTAGATCTGTTTTTTCGCGCTCCAGCCGTTGAATGATTTCATCCTGCTCTGAGACCGATTGGGGCTCTCCTAATGTCATCAGATAGGCTTGAATCACCGCTGCTTCGCTCAGACCAGACTGACGGCAATACGCTTCTAGCTTTTCCAGTGTTTGGTCGCTGAGTTCTAGGGTCAAGCGGTTTTTATTCATCGTCAAATCTGAAATTGAGGCTCCCCTCCTTGTGCTAAAGCATATCCCTAATGTTCATGGATATCAATTATTCCTAGGTATCAATCGCGGGCAGAGATTTGTCCATTGCGGCTCCCCCTTTGCAGCCTTCAATGAGGTGCTCGACTGATAGAGACATCGGTGGAGGCTTCAGCCTAAATCAACCACCATGCTGGGCAGAAGACGTTTCAAATTAACCAAAGATTTTGCTTGCCAGGGGATAGAGTCAGACCCCTTAATGGTCATTTTGACCCCGCCAGCCCTGCGTACTTTAATCACAAATTTAGAAATAACGTTGATGCCCGAGCTATTTAGAAACTTAAGTTCACGCAGATCCAGGGTCAGGGTAGCAGGCTTTTGACTGGAGGCATCCTCCAAGGTCTGGTCTAAAAGGTCGGCAATCGGTGGATATTCGCCCATGCCCATCAGGGCTAACTCACCCTGAAAGGTAACGGTTGAGGCAGCCTGATCATACGTCACCTGGTATTCCTGACCTTTAATTTCCATGCTGTGTACTTGATAAGGCGCTCTCTAAGCATTCTGTCCAAGTTGCTAAATCATATGATAGCTGAACCATGGTGGTTACGAGAATAGTGCCCGACTCGGTGGGGGCAGGTTCAAATTTCCAGCCAATCTGGGCTTCATAATTGCTTAAGATCGTGATATACCCCAAGCCCGAGCAATGGCGATTATCGACCTCTAAATTGCGCTCCAGACGATCAACGTACAGCTCAATCGGCTCTGTGGTCGTCAGTTCCTCAATCAAATCATAAAAATTAGTCAGGTTTTCAGCGGCAGTTCCATTCTTGACAAACACCACAATTCGACCAAAGTGAATATGTAACCCGAGTTGGGTTTTAATTTGCGAGCGATGGTTAGAAAATTTCACCGCATTTTCTAGCAGCTCGTTCACGATATATCGAAGGGTGTCTTTAATTTCGGTCTGCTGCCTGAGTTTTTGAGGGTCATCTGGCCCCGCCGGGAAAAACATACCCAAGTAGTCGGCGATAAACTTAGCGGATAGGCTACTGTTGGGCCAAAATTGTTTCTGGGGCACCAGACCTGCCGAGAAATCTATCAGCAAACATTGATTTTCTGCCAGCAAGTGACTGTCAAAATCTCCAAAGATTTGAGTGGTGGGCTGATTGGATTCCGACATATTGTTGCCTGGGTAAACCTCTTCTCTTTTATCTATTTTTGCTTGAGAACAAGCAGCGTAATATCATCAAACACTTTTTGCGTCCCAATAAAACGTCGTAAATCGTCAATAACGACTTGTTTAATTTCTTCGGCAGATCCTTGCCAGCTCTGCTCGATGACCTCGCACAGCCGCTCTAGGCCATACTGTTGTCTGTCTGGACTGTAGGCTTCAGTAATGCCATCGGTATAGAGAACGACCCCATCCCCGGGCTGTAGCTTTACCATCTTATGGTTGATAAATTCAGTAATATCATCGTCTAGACCAATGGGCATGCCTAAATTTATTGTATTAATACGCTCCAAGGTGCCATCGGCGCGACCCACCAAGATCTCTTCATGTTGCCCGCTGATGCTGACCCGACCGTTTGAATAGTTTAGAATCACCAGGGTTAAATTTTTCTCAGACCCCATTCGCTGCACATTATCATAAATGATGCGATTCAGCGTGCCTAAAAATCTGACCGGGTCCTGCTCGCGGAGTGCTTGTAGGGTTCGCACCGCGGTTTGGGTCATCAGCATTAACATACCACTCTCCAGACCGTGCCCGGTGACATCGCCCATGCCCAGGGTAACCACACCCTCTGTCTGAAGCACATCATAGTAGTCGCCCCCGACTTCATCGGCAGGGTCCATGTAGCCTGCAATATCTAGATTTTTGACTCTGTCTAACTCTTCGGTTTTGGGCAAGATCATCTGTTGGATCTGGCGGACTACCGTCAGTTCGGCCACCATTCGTAGGTTCTCGGCCTTCAGTTTTTCATTCAGAGTGGTAATTTGATCGTTGGCGCTAGCCAGGTCAGCGGTGCGTTCTTTCACTTTATCTTCTAAGGTTTCAAAAGCTGTTTTGAGCTGGCGAGCCATGCTCTCAAAAGAGTGCGCCAGGGTTCTCAGTTCACTGATATTGCTAGACTCACCGCCTTGTATACTCAGCTTCCCCTCGGCAATGGCTTTAGAGGCTTGAGTCAGGCGCAAAACCGGATGGGTGAGCCAGCGGGTAATCAGCAGACCAATGGCAACGGCAACGCCCAGAGCCAGAAGCGTCAAGCCGATTGTATTTCGGGTAGTGGCATAGATCTGCCCCATAAAGTCAGCTTCTGGAATGGTGACCACAATCAGCCAATCCAGCCCCCGACCATCCTGAAAAGGGAGCACCTGCAAGAAATGACGTTTGCCTTGCAGGCGGAAGTTTAGCTGTTGCGATCGCAAAATCCCCTCAAAACCACCGAACCGATTAGAGACATACTGTGCAGTGCCACTCACCAGGGGATCTCGACTATCCACCGCCCGCAAAAATTCAGGATTTTCCTGATTGCCTACCATCAGCGGCTCATCTGCCGAACTC
This sequence comes from Cyanobacteria bacterium P01_D01_bin.44, assembly GCA_039200855.1. GTDB lineage: Bacteria > Cyanobacteriota > Cyanobacteriia > Phormidesmidales > Phormidesmidaceae > SIO4C1. Next base: position 6,356 of record JBCCRZ010000268.1, read on the forward strand.
GAGATTAAATGACCATCGCGGTCAATCACAAATGCCTGCCCCGATTTACCAATTTCTAGCGCTTTTAGGAAACTGCGAAATTCTTCGGGTAAAACCACATCCGTAGCACAGACCCCCAACAGTCTGCGCCCTGACGCATCATAGACCGGCAAACTGGCGGTAACGTTCGTCAACCGGGTTGTAAAGGCAATGTAGACATCGGTCCAGATCGGTTGTTGAGCCTGAATCGCAGCCCGGTACCAGGGTCGCTGTCTCGAGTCAAACGTCGTGTCTAGCTGGCGTAAAAAATGGAGCCGCTCACCCCGTACATCTAGTGTATAAAATCGGCGTTGCCCCTGGGTTGTCGCATTACTATAAGATAATTGCAGCGCCCCATCTTCCGGCGATCTCAGGACACCCAAAAAATCCCCCCGGTCGTTGCCGCAGTAGACAAACGCCACGTTGGGCGAAATTCTCATTTGTTGAAACAGCTGGGCCTCACCCGTCGTAGCATTCTCCACATCTAAAATATCGTGGATTAAGGCCGTCGCATTCAGTCGGTTGATCTCGTGGGGGATCTCGAAATACCCTTGCAGTTCGCTTTGAATGCGAGCTGAGACCTCCGTTCGCAGCTGGGAGGTCAAATTTTGCACCACCCGCTGACTATTCCGAAATGAAAGATAGCCAACCAGACCCACCGTGGCACAAATCTGGAGCACGAAAGGCACCACCAACACCCGGCGTATGGGAAAGTGAAAATCACCTGAAAATTGACTAAACAAGCGTTTCATCCTTTTAACCCACGGCTGATTCAATCTTAAGAATAGAGCCTTAGTGCCAATATGCGAGGGGCATTCAAGTTAACTCAGGTTATACCGTCCCATCATAACCCTCCTTCGCCTCACTAAAAGAGTAATCGACACTGTCTTGATTCAGGCAAGACCTGAATAAACCTGAACTTTTCAGGATTTCCCCTGTCGGGAATTTCAACAATAGTGAGAGCGATGTCAATGATTAACGGAACATCAGGCCGATAAATCCCTATTCTTCGGCTAAATAGGGCACAACCAATTTTCAATGAAAATGAATGATGGAAAAAACAATCCAGCTCATTGTTGATTTTCTTTCTGACATCGGACTGGCAGTGAAGGAACATGAACTGCTAGATGACACTTTTCTCCCTAGCATCTCTGTACAATAGATATTGCAACCTAACTGCCACTTTCTGATGCCCAAATGGTTTAACACGGCTGGCCCGTGCAAAGCAGATATCCACTATATGCTGTCTCCTCTGGCTCGGTTACCCCGGCTAGACCGACTGATTGAGCAGCAAGGTTACTTTGTTGTTTATGCACCCCGGCAAACGGGCAAAACCACAACCATGTTGGCCCTGGCTCAGCAGCTAACCGCCATTGGTCACTATACAGCTGTGATGGTCTCTGCGGAAGTGGGTGCGGCTTTTCCCCATGACCCGGGCGCAGCAGAATTGGCGATGTTGGGCAGCTGGCGCGATCGCGCCGAAAATCATTTGCCCACTGAGCTATGGCCGCCCCC
>JBCCRZ010000269.1:0-7859 GCA_039200855.1 Cyanobacteria bacterium P01_D01_bin.44
AACGCCCGCCTCACGCATCTCGCGGTAGAGTTCTTCCCCTTCTCGGGAGCGTTCGCCAATGCCACAAAACAGGCTCACCCCCTGGTACTGGCGCACGACGTTATGAATCATCTCGGTAATCAGTACTGTTTTGCCGACCCCCGCACCACCAAACAGCCCCGCCTTGCCGCCCCGCTCAATCGGGGCCAACAGATCGATGGCTTTGATGCCGGTTTCTAAAATATCGGTTTGGGTAGCCCGCTGACTCAGGGGCACCGGGGAGGCGTGGAGCGATCTCAACGGCCCACTTATCTCCCCTTGCCCATCAATCGGCTCACCAAAGACATTAAACACCCGCCCCAACAGCTGTGGCCCCACCGGAACTTGCAGGGGCTTGCCGGTATTGGTAACAAGACTACCCCGAGCCAACCCCTGGATAGGGGTTAGGGCAATACCCCGGACAGTTTGGTTGCTCAGATGGCTTAATACTTCAATAGCGATGCCGTTCTCGGCCCTGAGCAGGGTGTACAACTCAGGCAAATAATGGGCAAATTGTATATCTATAACACTGCCCCGAATCGCGATGACGATGCCTGCTGGATCTCTGCCTGGGGGCATCATCTCAGAATCGGATCGGTTGTGGAGATGAGTAGATGGCACCATTGATTGACACCCCTCAAAGCGAGTCTTTCTAGATACTATCGGGCTGTCTCTTTTTTTAGCGAACTTTTACGAATATCGTGAAGGTACTTAATGGTTTGTCCAATGACAGGAATCAAAATAGCCTTATCTCCATAGCTTCCTCATAAATTCCTCAACTTTGAGACCTAATCTAAAAATGAGCTGTGGAGGCTTCTCTTCTCATTACAATCACCAGAAATCCGATCGCCAGAAATCCGATCGCCAGAAATCCAATCGCCAGAAATCCAATCGCCAGAAATCATGGCTGTCAAAACCCTAACCATTGACAATCAGTTGATCAGTGCCCGCCAGGGGGAAACCCTGCTTGATGCAGCACGTGACGCGGGCATTTCCATTCCCACCCTCTGCTACTTAGAAGGGGCTTCTACGGTGGGGGCCTGTCGGCTCTGTCTGGTGGAAGTTGAGAATATCTCTAGATTATTACCGGCCTGCGTGACGGTGGTCGAGGAAGGCATGGTGGTGCAGACCCACACAGCTCGTCTAGACCAGTACCGACGTATGATTGTGGAACTGTTACTGGCCGAGGGAAACCACGTCTGCGCTGTCTGTGTGTCTAACGGCAACTGCGAGCTACAAGACCTGGCGGTGGAGATGGGGGTCGATCATGTGGGGCTAACCTATCAGTTTCCAGATCGTAAGGTGGACATCTCTCACGAGCGATTTGGGCTCGACCATAACCGCTGTGTGCTATGTACGCGATGTATTCGAGTCTGTGATGAGTTAGAAGGGGCTCACACCTGGGATATGGCTGGTCGTGGTCGTAATTCTCACGTGATTAGCGATCTCAATCAGCCTTGGGGAGACGCCAGCAGCTGCACCTCGTGTGGCAAGTGCGTCAATGCCTGCCCGACCGGGGCGTTGTTCCATCGAGGATCAACGGTGGGAGAAATGCAACACAATCGCGATCAGCTCAGTTTTATTGCCAATAATCGCCAAAAACGACTTAAACAGGAGGCCCGATGAACCGGATTAAGCTCGCGACGGTGTGGCTGGGGAGCTGCTCTGGTTGCCACATGTCGTTTCTAGATTTAGACGATTGGCTGCTTGAGCTGGCTCGTCAGGTCGATCTGGTTTATAGCCCTTTGGCCGATATTAAGATCTATCCTGAGGGGGTGGATGTGGCCTTGGTGGAAGGCGCGATCGCAAACCAAGATCACCTCAACACCATCCGTCAGGTGCGCGCCCGTACAAAGTATCTGATCTCCTTTGGAGACTGTGCGGTTACAGGTAATGTCACGGCCCTACGCAACCCGCTAGGTCGGGCTGAACCTGTCCTCAACCGGGCTTATCTAGACGCCGACACCCAGCCCCAGCTACCCCAGGGTGATCTGGTACCGCCCCTGTTAGATCGGGTGATGCCCATCCACCAATGGGTTACCGTAGACTGCTACCTACCGGGCTGTCCCCCTAATGCCGATCGCATCAGAGCGGTGCTGGAGCCTCTACTCGTTGGCAAGGAGCCCGCCTTGTCAGGTTCCGACTTGATTCGGTTTGGGTAAGCTTCCTCATAAAGTCCTCAAACTTTTGATTTACAACTAATTTGTCAACAATACTTTAAGAACATCTGTTTTACTCAGTCAGGAGGTCCGCTGTGTTAAATGTTAGAGATATTATGACAATGCCCGTGGTGGTAATTCGCAATTCGGCCACGGTTGAAAGTGCCATCGAGCTGATGCGGACCCAGGGGGTGCGCTCGCTGGTTATTGAGAAATGTCACGCAGAGGGATCCTATGGCATCGTGACCGAGAAAGACATTGTTTATAAGGTGATTGCCTGTGGTAGCAATCCCGCCAATGTAAGGGTTTGCAGTATTATGCGACAGCCCTGCATTCAGGTGCCGACCAATGCCACGGTGCAGGCGGCGGCGCAGTTTCTCGCCGATGCGGGCATTCACCGGGCTCCGGTGGTTGAGCACAATGAGTTATTAGGGATTATCTCCGTCACTGATATCTTGTTCAAAGGCAACCCCAGCCTGCAAACCGGGGATGAACTCGCCCAGCGCACTCAAGCGGAGTTGCAACATGCCCGCATTATTAACGATGAGAAAGCTCAGATTGAGCAGGAGTGTAATACGGCCTGGCAAATCTTTGAGGAGAGACATATAGACTTTGCTGCAAACGTGTAACCCGGCCCAGGAGACACCATCGTGGCCAACAGAATCGTCATTGAGCCCGTGACGCGCATTGAGGGTCACGCCAAAATCTCTATCTATCTGGATGATCAAGGCGAAGTGACCGATGCTCGGTTTCACGTCACTGAATTTCGTGGTTTTGAGAAATTTTGCGAGGGTCGGCCCTTTTGGGAAATGCCCGCTATCACGGCGCGCATTTGTGGCATCTGCCCGGTCAGCCACCTGCTGGCCTCGGCTAAAACAGGTGATCGGTTGCTGTCAGTCCAGATTCCCCCGGCGGCGGCGAAACTACGACGGCTGATCAACCTGGGCCAGATTATCCAGTCCCACGCCCTGAGTTTTTTCCATCTCAGCAGCCCGGATTTGCTGCTGGGGTGGGAGAGTGATCCGGCCCAGCGAAATGTCTTTGGTCTAATCGCCGTTGAGCCGGAGTTGGCCCGAGGGGGGATTCGCCTGCGTCAGTTTGGGCAAGCGGTCATTAAACAACTGGGCGGGCGCAAAATTCATCCGTCCTGGGCGGTTCCTGGGGGTGTACGGTCGAATCTCTCTGCAGCGGGACATACTGACATTCGCTCTCGGCTGCCAGAGGCCAAAGCGATTGCCTTAAAGGTGCTCGATCAATTCAAGCATCGATTAGATGACTTTCAGCAGGAGGCCCATATTTTTGGTAACTTCCCCAGTTTGTTCATGGGCCTGGTCTCGGCTGACGGCACCTGGGAGCATTATGAGGGGCACCTGCGCTTTGTTGATAGCGGTGGCAACATTATTGCCGACCGACTCAACGCTAGCCGTTATCCTGAGTTTATCGGTGAGGCCGTGCAGCCAGATTCTTATTTAAAGTCTCCTTACTATAAGCCTTTGGGCTATCCCAATCAGCCTCAGCAGTGTCATTTGGAGAGTGGCCTGTATCGGGTGGGTCCATTGGCGCGGCTGAATATTTGCGATCGCATGGGCACCCCCCTGGCCGAGAAAGAACTGCGAATTTTCCGTCAGCATGGCACGGTCAATAGCTCATTTCTCTACCACTATGCCCGGTTAATCGAGATTTTGGCCTGCCTGGAGCGGATTGAAGCTGGACTGGACGATCCTGATCTGCGCAGTGAGCATTTGCGATCGCGCGCTGACGTTAACCAGACAGAGGCCATTGGGGTGGGCGAGGCCCCTCGGGGAACTCTCTTTCACCACTACAAAATCGACGAAACGGGTTTGCTTACCCAGGTTAATCTGGTAATCGCCACGGGTCAAAACAACCTGGCCATGAATCGCACCGTCGCCCAAATCGCCCGCCATTACATCCACGGGCCTGAGATTCCAGAACCCATGCTCAATCGCGTAGAAGCGGGCATTCGCGCCTTTGACCCCTGTCTCAGCTGCTCGACCCATGCAGCCGGGCAGATGCCGCTGCACTTGCAATTGATTAGCGCTGACGGTGAGGTCATGGCTGAAAGGTATCGGTGAGCCCTCATAAAATCCTCAAATCTAATGCCTATTCTTAGGGTGAAGACGCCCATCTTAAAGGAGGCTTTTTTCGAATGCTCTCCGTTCCAACCGCTCAAACTGCTACCCAGTATAGCTTTCTGATCATTGGCTATGGCAACGAACTGCGCAGTGATGATGCTGTGGGTCCGTGGGTCGCCAGGGTGGTGGCCGACTGGCACTTGCCCTTGGTCAGCGCTCTGGCAGTTCATCAACTCACACCAGAACTCGCCGATGCGATCAGCCATGTCGATTACGTAATCTTTATCGACGCCTGTGGAGAGAGCTGCTCTCAATCGATTCAGCTTGACCCCCTTGCGGTTGACAGCCCAGTCCCTCGTACCATGTCCCTAGGGGGCCACAGCTATGCGCCGATGGCCCTGCTCAGCCTCACTCAGGGGCTGTATGGTCACCATCCTCAGGCCTGGCTGCTGCAGATTCCCATCGAAGGCTTTGAGTTAGGGGAAACCCTGTCTGCAACGGCTCAGGAGGGTTGCGATCGCGCCCTCAGAATCATTGAGCAGTTTCTCAGAACCTATCAGTGGCCCCTAGTTATGGACCAGAAACAGGGGAGTCAGGAACCATGCATGAAATCAGCCTGATGGAAGCAGCCCTGAGCGTTGCCCTGGAGCACACCCAGGCACAAGGGGCCAGCAAAATCCACCACATCACCCTCAACGTCGGCGAGCTATCTGGGGTAGTTCCCGAGGCGCTGACCTTTGCCTTTGACGTGGTCAGCGAGGGTACCCCAGCAGAGGGGGCCGAGCTGACCCTAGAAACGATTCCGACCCTGTGCTATTGCCCTCACTGTCACCAGGACTTTCATCCAGTGGGCTGGGTTTATGAATGTCCTCAGTGCCAACAAATCAGCGCTGACATTCGTCAGGGCCAAGCCTTAGAACTCGCATCGCTGGAGATTTCATGACATGTGTGGAAACTGTGGTTGCCAATCTGAACAATCTGAACAAACTGCTCAAGCACCTCAAATAGGAACGACCTCCCGACAGGTCCTGCATCTACAACAAAATGTGCTGGCCAAAAATGATCGCGATGCAGAGCAAAATCGAGCCTTGTTCCATCATCTGTTGGTGCTGAATGTACTCTCTTCTCCAGGCGCAGGTAAAACTGCACTGGTGCAACGTCTGCTGCATGATCTTTACCTGATCGCGGGGGCTGACCCCATGCACAGTCGCGATGTGCCCATCCGAGCAGGCGCTATCGTAGGTGATCTCGCCACTGACCGCGACGCGGAGCGCCTGCGTCAAACCGGGGTACCCGTGGTGCAGATTACCACGGGCAATCTTTGCCATTTAGAAGCCGATAGCGTAGCCCAGGCCGCGCAACAGCTTGATCTAGACAATCTCGATCTGTTGATCATTGAGAACGTGGGCAACCTCGTCTGCCCCGCTGCCTACGACCTGGGCGAAGACCTGCGCATCGTGCTGATGTCAGTCACCGAGGGCGAAGACAAACCGTTGAAATACCCCACCATGTTCAAGTCTGCCCATGCTGTGGTGATCAGCAAAATTGATATTGCAACAGCCGTTGGCTTTAAGCGAGATGAAGCCCTACGCTATCTGCGGCTGGTGGCCCCCCAGGCCCTCATTTTTGAGTTGTCTATTGTGACTGGCCAGGGGCTCGCAAACTTTTACGCCTACCTGGGGCAGGCCATCTCTCAGTGTCGAGCAAAGCGGCTCCCAGCTAAGGCGACATATCTAGAGGTTGGGGGACACCTGAGTGGATAATGCGATGGGCAAACCCATGGCGTAGTTGATGGTGCAGTCGATCAAACCACGTCTGCAGGGTTCTAGCTGGACTGCCATCTTGATAAGTGATCGCAGCTGCCCATAGGTGACTGGCCGCATGATAAGAGGCGTTATCTGATCATAGCTGGATTAATGTTGAATGGCGCATGGGGAGTAGGAACAGCCTTGCTGCTTCGATGGCTTCCACATGGGGAGCCATAGAGCGAGGTACTGAATAAAACTCTACAGAACTTATTCAGGCTTCTAAAAAATTTGACGCCATAGAGCAATCTCTCAAGACATAACCTATGCCTCGTATCGTTTGAATGAGATCATCAGCAGGTTTTAGCTTGCGGCGTAAGTATCGAATGTAGACATGCAAGATATTGCCGTTATTTTTGAGCGAGATGTCGGGCCACACATTGTCTAAAATTTGTTGATGAGTTAGCACCTGCTGGGGATGCGCCATCAGATATTTTAGTAGGTCAAACTCTTTTGTGGTGAGTTTAATCGGTTGATTGCCTCGATGTACCTCATAGGCTTGAGCATCTAAGCGTAGGTCTGCACAGACAAAGACTTCCTCCGTCTCCGATTTCTCCCAGCCAATGCGCCGCAGTTTAGCGCGGACTCGTGCTAGAAATTCTTCGATAGCAAAGGGCACTGGCAGATAATCATTGGCAAAAACATTCAAACTGGCAACTCGTTCTTGGGCATCGGCGCTTCCTATCAGCATAATTGGGATGTTTTTCATTATCCGAAACAGGTGACGACAGGGCTCTAGATTAGAGGTGCCCATCGATGGTAGGGTCATAATAATCAAGTCTGGTCTGAGCTGCTGTATTCTTAACGGGTTAGATATGCTATTTGCTATCTGACTGACGCGATACCCTTGCTGAGACAGACTTGACTCAAGTACAGTCGCTAGCTGAGATTGTATCCCTATCAAGAGAATATGAGGTTTCATAAATTTGGCCCTGATAAATGATGATTGTTATTAGCGTTGTTCAAACAGTCAGGATAGAAAATCATACAGTGCAGCAGACTTTTTTCAGCTCCGTGCGATTTAGCTTCATTCGCTCCCATTAACCGTCTATGGAACAGATATGAAAACTTTTTCATGTATTGATAGTGTCTTGAAAAGTATGATCGCTTGGAGAAATTAGATATCGCTGATAATCCTCGGGTGTATTAATAAAGAACAGGTTGACTAAGCTGTCTCATGAGTCATCTGCCTCTGAGTCGTCCAGGGAAACGGTTACGATGCGAAATATCTCTGGCGGAGTAAGGGTTGGATCATCTACAAGGAGATGGCGGATGCGACTTTCTGTGATGGCAATACGGTCACCTGTAACAGTTAGATTAAGGGGCGACTCAAGGCTATCAAGAAGTACGTCAACGGTATGGGGTTCAGGGCTAGAAAGGTCAACGGCCAGCAGTTTGCCATTGCCGCTCTCAGCAGCCCCTTCAAGAACTAGCAGTCGCCCGTCAGGAGCGAACGCCAATCCATCCGGGTTTTCGAGGGGGCGGGGCAGATTGATGGGGGTGACCTGAGCTGGCGTTTCATCGGTACCAAGGGTAACCCGCAACAATGTACCATCGCTATACAGACCAGTGATCAAATCACCATCAGGGGAAATCGCAATTCCCGCAGGCCCGAGATCGCCCGGCTCCATTAGCGGATCAGCTGCGACGGTCTCAAACCCTGCCCCCGGTCCTGACAGATATAGGATGCGATCGCGTACGCTATCTGTGATAAAAACACCCCCCTCACCATCCAGGGCAATATCATTTGCAAAGCCCTCATCCGGCATTGCTGATGACCAGAC
>JBCCRZ010000270.1:0-7857 GCA_039200855.1 Cyanobacteria bacterium P01_D01_bin.44
GACGAAGCCAGCCAAACCACCCTCGCCCGCGGTCAGCGCATCCGCGAAGTCTTAAAACAACACCAGTATCATGCCGTCCCCGTCACGGCCCAGATCGCCCTCTTGCTCCTGCTCAATGGCGGATGTTTAGACAACTGTCCCCTGGACAAGATTTCGTCTATCGAAACCCGCCTTATAGAAGAACTACCGAGGCGGCTACCGGAGATTTGCGATGGCATAGCCTCTCCTTCGGAGAATCGCATCCAAGCCGGAAACCCCTTAGCCGAAGATGAGCGGCAAGCTATCTTCACGGTGGCAGAGGACGTGCGATCTCAAATCCTCGCTAATTCCCCTCAAACCGGTTGACCATAGAATATGGTGGGCAATGCGCCACCCTACTCCCTACTCCCCCACCCACTACCCACTACCCACTACCCTTTTGCCCTCCCCACCCCTATGCCCACCCAAACAGACCTCCAACGCAAACTCAAAAGTGCCCAAGAGCTACAATCCATCGTCAGAACGATGAAAGCCCTGGCAGCGGGCAACATCCACCAGTACGAAAACGCAGTCAAGTCTTTGTCGGCCTATAATCGCACCCTCAAACAAGGGTTTCAGATTTTTTCAATTCATTTTCCCGAAGCCTTTCAGCCAAACCGATCGCTGTCCCAGGGTCGCTTAGGAACGGTTGTCTTTGGCTCAGATCAGGGAATGTGCGGTCGATTTAACGAACAGATGGCCACCTATGTTGTGCGGCACCTCAAGCACAGCCCATTCACGGCGGATGCCAGACAGATGCTAGTAGTAGGTAGCCGCATCGCTGATCTTTTAGAGATGGAAGGCTACCTACCCCATCGACGCTTGTCGGTACCCAATGCGCTCGGCAAAGTCACCCAGCAAGTGCAAACCATTGTGCTGCAATTAGAAAACTGGCGACGTGAGCAACAGGTAGAACGCATCTGGGTCTTTTACAATCACCCTCAGCAGGGCCTCTCAAAACCCCGTCTACACCAGATCTTTCCCTTCGATCAGGCTTTCTTAGATCAGCTCAGCACTCAGCCTTGGCCCTCCCGCTGTCGTCCTATGATCTTCCAAGAACAAACTTCTCTATTTTCAGCGCTCTTTCGCCAGTACTTTTTTGTCGGCCTCTACCGTGCCTGTGTCGAGTCCTTAGCGAGCGAAAATGCCAGCCGTCTTTCCTCAATGCAGAGAGCGGAGAAAAATATTGAAGAGCGTTTAGACAAGCTGCATCGACTGTATCAGCAACAGCGACAAACCATGATTACCTCGGAGCTGTTAGATATTGTCTCTGGGTTTGAAGTACTCAGGAGTGAGCGCAACGAGTCATAATCGATGTCAGTCTCTACAACGATGATCAATGAATATACATGCAAAGATACAGGCAGCATCAGAGTCAGATTTGGAAGATGTTTTATTTGTAGAACGGGCAGCGTTTGGCCATGATGACGAGGCAGATCTGGTGAGGGCTCTTTTAAAGGATCCCAGTGCCCAACCTGTTTTATCTTTGCTTGTTTTTCAAGATGATCGCGCCGTGGGCCATATTTTGTTTACCACGGCCCATCTAACAGCCATCCAAACCACAACATCACCCCAAACCACAATCTCGATAGCCATTTTAGCTCCCCTGGCAGTTGTGCCAGACGTTCAGCGGCAAGGCATTGGTGGTCAGCTGATTGAGAGCGGATTACAGCTTCTATCGAAATCAGGCATCGATCTGGTCTTTGTGCTCGGCCATCCAACCTATTATCCACGCCATGGCTTCCAACCAGCAGGCCAGCTTGGATTTGAGGCACCCTACCCGATTCCGGCTGAGCATGCAGATGCCTGGATGGTGCAAGCCCTTCGTCCCAACTTAATCGGCACTGTGGCTGGAAAGGTCGTTTGCGCGGATGTGTTGAATAATCCCGAATATTGGAGGGAGTAGCTCTGGCTTTTAGCGGGTGGCCTCCTCCAAATATTTCATAGCCCTATCTTTGATTTAGGCGACTGTACTCCCTGCCATGAAGGTCTCCCCAGCGATATTAGGAGCATAGTCGGCCCATCTACCTTGCCCATCCCAATCCAGAAAACTGACTCCTGTTCGCGTAAGCCATAGCCAACCCCCATATGGTCGGGCTCGTTGACCGTCATCGTAGAGTAATAATCAGACCTGCTAAAGTTCTTAATTTCATAAACGACCCTCCCAAATAATATGGTTGGTCATTCGTACTTGTCACTGTCTTCTCTTTTCTTGAGAAATCAGCCACGGCATGACCGCAAAGATACACAGCATCAAATAATAGACAGTTCCTGAAATCGGGTCACGGGTTGCCATATACTCGGCAATAGACAAACCCCGCAACCGAAGTACAAGACCAAACTCAGCACTGAGCATACAGCCCAGCGCGACTAGCCCTATACCCAGACTTGCCCATACCGTTGGTGGGACAGCCAGTCGCCGCACTACCCAGTGTGCTGCCAGAGTGATGGCAACGAGCATAAACGGGGCTTCCATCAGTTCAGCAACCCTGGTGCCAAAGTGGGGAACTGCCCAAAGCACTCTTATGGGGCCTAATACAAAGCCAACTGCAAAGACAATCACAAAGTAAAGCAGACCTAATTTTAAGATCAGCCATTGCCTCCGGCTAACCACTGCACCAGGCATCGTATTCTCGATCTTTAAACGCTTCTGGATATTCATCTTGAAATGTTTCAAAAGGGGTCTTTTCGAGAAATTCAGCATGCTGATGGGCAAACTCTGCTTGCAGCGCGTCTACCATTGACCACGCATTGGCACAGGCGATTGAGCCCGGTCCATTTTCCTGACAAATGTGGCGGGCGCTTGCAGTCAAATGCTGAATCTTATCAGCCAGCTCTAGTTCTTGAGGTTTCTCAATAGCACTGCTGCGTTCCAGAATATCGGTAATCGACAAAATGCCTAGCAGATCTGATTGAATTACCGGAGCGCTGTGCAAGTGAGACTGGGTCAACAACTGGGCCGCATATTCAACTCCCAAGTTAGGGTTGAGCACAATGCAAGGCTTGGTCATAATCTCATAGACTCGCATCTGCTTAGGATCGCGACCAAAGGCAATCACCTTACTGACCACATCCCCTACAGTAACAATGCCATAGGCATCGAGATCATGGCTTTTTTGAACAATCACAGCCTGTACTTCGCGCCGCCGCATCAGCTTGGCGGCCTCTGCCACCGTCGCTGAGTTGCGAATGGTGACCACTTCCTGCGTCATAATATCGGCAACTTTTGTCATCACAAACCTCTCGCTTAATCAAAATACCAGCCACACAGATGTATAAGGGGCATACTGAGGTATCCTGCTGAGGGGCACACAGAATAATGCCCGTTAGACACAATAGAGTCCTCCGGCTATTTGCTATTTTTAGCCTATCGCAACAATTTGGTGAACTTGTGAGGAGTCCTCAACGCGAGGCATTGTCAGCATCAGGATATTAGCAGGGGGATTCATCTTGGGGGCCACTCCACCACAGCAATGCCCACAAATCTCGAATGTGGTCCCACAGACTTTTGGCCTGGGTTGCATTGACCTTTAGCTCATCCTGCAGCAGTATCTCGGTCGGAGTGGGTGCAGGGTGGCTAGCGTGAGCTGGAATTTGTAGCGCATCGGGGTCACCCTGTGGACTCAAAATGCCCTCTGGGGCCGGTACCGCTGCAATCTCATGCTTGGGATCGAGGGGAAACTGCCAGGCAGGATGGGTAGGCTTTGGCTCAGGCGGCAGTTTCTCTTCCCACGGGTCAGGCACCGTATTTGACACCGTATTTGATAATGAGGGCGTTGTGTTATCAGTAGACTTAGCAGCGTTATCTAGCATAGCTGTTTCCTCCCAGTCGTGTACTGTCACAGTTGTTAGAATGTCAGGCAGTTGGAGGATGTCAAAGCTTGCTGCTTGTTGCGATTTGCAAGCACCTCCCCGCTTAAATCATATCAACTTTACCCCTCACTCAAAGTAAAGAATCTCGAAGGCATCTAACTAAGCGAACACAACAAAAGATTACACTCAGGAGGTAAAAACTGCAGTTCTTTATACTGGAAAGGTTAATGACACCGAGACGCGGGAATGGGGGGACACAGAGATCGCATATCATGGAAGCTTGCCGCGTTTTTGCATCCGCCCTGGTCAATACTATTATCATTCTCGATGGCAGCAACTCGTAACACTTTAACCCTGTCGGCTGACTTGCACCTATCTTATCTAACCTGGGGGGCAGGAGCCCCGGTGATGTTGTTGCATGGGCTGGCCGATCATGGGTTAGTGTGGCAAAGGCTGGCGACGGTACTGGCAAATCGCTATCTCTGCATCGCCCCGGACTTGCGAGGCCACGGGGAAAGTAGCAAACCGTCTGAGACAGAATACGATGCCAGGCTGTTAGCAGCGGATTTAGAGGCATTGGCACAGCACCTTGACCTAGGGCAGGTGCAGGTGGTGGCCCACTCTTGGGCGGCGAAAGTCGCGCTGGTATGGGCGCGTCAGCAATCCCAACGAATTCACAGCCTGGTGCTGGTAGATCCCTTTTTTGTGAACCGACTGCCCGGGCTATTTCGACCGACCTTCCCAATTCTGTATCGCACCCTGCCATTTCTAAAGCTAATCGGCCCTTTTCCCAGCTACGAAGCGGCTGTGGCTGTGGCCCAAACCTTAAAACAATATCGGGGATGGAGTGCCTTACAAGCCTCCGTCTTTGAATCTGGGATAGAACAGAAAGCCGATGGCTGCTGGGGTAGCAAGTTTGCTGTCTCAGCCCGCAACGGCGTCTTCCAAGATACGCTGCAACTGGCGGGTTTGACTGAAGAGATTGGCAGTCCTACCTGTCTGATACTACCCAAACAAGGTCTCAATCGCGCCGCCTTTCAGCTAAAGCCCTACCGGCAGTATTTGCCCAACCTCACTGTTATCAAAATTCCCGGCAATCATTGGCCCCATTTAGTCGAGCCCCAGACGTTTAATCAGGCGGTGGAGGATTTTTTAGGTGGGGTAGCGGGTAGCGGGTAGCGGAAATGGCTCGTCCTCATAAAATCCTCAAATTACGCATTTATTCTACAAGTTGAGACGACCTGAGTCCTTTCAACACAAGGAGACACGCATGAATATTGAAGACAAAGCCAGAAAATCTGCGACTGAAGCCCGACAACAAGCAGAGCATCTCGAGGAAACGATTTTACATCGTGCCGCAGAAGCCATCGAAGAACAAACCGATGAGGCGCTCTTAGCAGAAACTCGCGAGCTTGCAGCGCGACAGCGGCAGCAGGCGAAGGAGGCGAAGGAGAGGCTGCTGAGTCGCTCTGAAGAGGAAATAGGTAGAGAGTAGAAAGTAGAGGAGGGTAGAGGGTGAAGAAGACAAATCTGACTCTACCCACCACCCACTACCCACCACCCGTCCATTACTTTTCTCCTAACGCCTACGCCTATGCCATCCACATTGACCCTACAAGACAAACGCTGGCGACTGTTAGAGGCGACGATGAAGCGCTATCAGTATCAGTCCAATGCTCTAATTGAGGTTTTGCACAAGGCGCAGGAGCTGTTTGGCTACCTTAGTCCTGCATTGCTGCAATCTGTTGCTCAATCTCTGGGGTTGCCGCTCAGTCAAGTGTATGGCGTGGCAACCTTTTACCATTTTTTCTCGCTGGCTCCCAAAGGTCGCCACAGTTGCACGGTGTGTCTGGGAACGGCTTGCTATGTTAAAGGGGCGACTCAACTGCTCGCGGCCCTGGAACAGCATTTAGGCATTCATACCGGACAGACGACAGCCGATGGGGAAGTGTCGCTCTCTACAGCGCGATGCCTGGGGGCCTGTGGGATTGCGCCAGTGGCGGTTGTGGATGATGATGTCGCAGGTCACCAAACTCCTGAAGGAGTGATGCAGCGCATTGAGGAAAGTGTACACCCTCAAACCACCACCACGGCTAGATGAGTAAGCACAGTTACGGTTAAGCCCAAACCTAAGGCGGTGAGTAAAATGGTGGCGCACCAGCGGGCCAACTTCCATCCGCCGATCAGGGCGACAATGGTGGCTTTTGTCAGGGTATTGACCGCCACAGCAATTAAAATGCCAAAGGTTGCGATCGCATCTGATAGCCCAGTATTGGCAGACTCCGCTAAAGAAAGACTGACGGCATCCACGTCGGCAATCCCTGAAATAGCCGATAACAAATAGATGCCAGCTCCGCCCAGCCAGGCTTCGGTGGCCCGCACGAGCACAAACAACACCGTCAGCAAGAGACTGTAGGTGAGGGCCGATTTTAAGTCGATGGGATTTTTAAGCGAGACTGGAGCTTGAGCGGCGGCGGCCGGGTGAAGTCGCCCGATCACAACGGCGGCCAGCAACGGCACGATAGCCAGACAAGCCATCGGAGGAATCAGGAGCCGCAACAGCGACGGATTCACCACGGCAACTTCGAGCAACAGGCGCACTGCCATAGTGCCCGAGGCCAGGGCAATCCCTGCCCCTAAAGCGGTGAGGTTGCCTTCCCCCAGTTTGGCCCGTCGCGAGAAGGCCACTGTGACGGCGGTAGAAGAAACCAATCCCCCCAGGATAGCGGTGACCAGTAAACCCACCCGCTCTCCTAGCAGTCGTACTGCAAAGTAACCTACATAGGAAATGGTGGCAATTAGCATCACCAGCAGGCCCACGGTGCGAGGGTTGATGGCTTGCCACGGCCCCATGCTTTGGTTGGGCAATAGCGGTAAAGCCACCATCGCGATCAGCAACAGCTGCAAAGTAGCGAGTAATTCCTGGCGATTAATCTGTTCTAGAGACCAGTGGAGTTCTTGCTTGAAACTGAGGAGGGTCGTGACAATGACTGCGATCGCAACTCCCTCGGCCTCATACCCGCTCACCACCAACGCCCCCAAGCCAAAGGTAAGTAGCATGGCTAGCTCGGTGGTCAGGCCAAAGTCCTGGGTCTGCTGGGACGTCACCCAGTAGGAAACCGTCACGGTTAGCGCAAATCCCAGAAAAATTACCCCGAGGAGACCGCTTCCCCATTCCAATGCCAACAGTGCCCCCAGCCCCCCGAGCAAGCCCATAAACCCAAAGCTGCGAATCCCAGCCGCCACCCTCTCTTCAGAACTCTTCCGAACTTGCCAGCCGCGCTCAGCGCCAATGATCAGCCCCAGGGCCAGGGCGATGGCTAAGCGGGTCATGATGGTCCAATCCATAGGGATAAAGGGGTGGGGGAGGTGGGGGAGGTAGGGAGGTGTCGCTTATACACACACCTCCTCAACCATTCCTGCTAAGTACTCATCGCGGAAATAGCGGAGGGTGCTCATCACCGGATTGGGGGCTGCCTGACCCAGGCCGCATAGGCTGGTGTTCTTGACCATATCGCAGAGGGTTTCAAGCTGGTCGAGGTCGGCGGGGGTGGCCTGGTGATTTTTGAACTTGGTCAACAGCTGGTAAAGCTGCACGGTGCCAGCGCGACAGGGAATGCACTTCCCGCAGGACTCATCCATGCAAAACTCCATAAAAAACTGAGCTACATCAACCATGCGGGTGTGCTCATCCATGACGATCATGCCACCGGAGCCCATCACCGAGCCCAGACTTTGTAACGATTCGTAGTCTACTGGGGTGTCAAAGGCTGTCGCCGGGATACAGCCGCCCGAGGGGCCTCCCGTCTGCACAGCCTTGACCTGCGCGCCTTCGAGGCCGCCCTGCCCCATCTCCCCAATAATTTCCTGGAGGGTAATCCCCATAGGCACTTCGATCAGTCCTGCATTGTGGACCTTACCCGTAAGTGAAAAGACTTTGGTGCCTTTGCTGCGCTCAGTGCCAATGCTGGCAAACCAGTCGGCCCCGTTACGAATAATCGGGGCAATGTTGGCAAAGGTTTCCAC
>JBCCRZ010000271.1:0-7766 GCA_039200855.1 Cyanobacteria bacterium P01_D01_bin.44
GGCTCTCGACAGGGTTTCGGGGGTAAAGCCGACTTCTTCCGCGATTTCTTTGAGGGGGCGATCCAGCGAGATAACGGTTTCACTATTGGCTTCGTTATTGGAAAAAGGGGCGATCCGACGCAGGTAGCGGAGCACCCGTTGGTGAGACGTTTTAATATCCCTAAGTTCTATATTGGTTTCAAGGGTTTGAATTTTGCGGGCTAATCGGATCGTCAGGTCTTCGGACAAATCGGCATGGTTGCGCAGGGCCTTGAGCACGGTTTCCTTAGGATAAGCCAGGACATGGCTGGGGGTTTTTGCGATCGCAGCCCCTGTGTAGCGCTCGGCAAACAGCGCAGCCTCGCCGAGCAGCGAACCGGGGCCTGCCACCTGCAAGATCGCCAGCTTGTCACCCAAGATAGGCCGGACTAGCTGGAGTCTGCCCGAGACGACAACAAACACAGATTGAGCACGGTCACCGGGGCGAAAGAGCCGCTGGTTGATCGCTAAATCATAGCGAGCCACGGTGTCTCGCAGGGCTTTGGGTAAACGATTTGGGGTCAAAAAATCCATAGATAAAAGCGTTCTTTGGGTGTCAGCGTCTCTGGCTGGTTAGAACATTGTGCAGATTGGGCATCTTTCCAAATTCCAACTGTTCTGAAACGACAGTTCCCTTATACGATGAGAAACCGTTAGCAGTCCTGAGACCCAAATAAGAAGCCTAAATCTGAGATTAAAGTTTCCTGAGATAATATTTTTTAAGCTGCAATTTTGATCTGCAACAGAGGCAAATCCAGCGTGGAATCTTCCCCCCAACCCATTGGGCCATGCTGCCTCAGTCCGCTCCAAATCGTTTGTGATAGGATTTCTGGTAAAAAAAGTCCGTTAATAGCCGTGAAGCATTGTGAGGAAACTCGTGTTGAAGTGGACACGCCCTATTCTGATTACCCTGCTTGGTCAGCTGTTTGTCATCGGTGCACTGTTTGTCGTCGGTGCACTGGGGGTGACAACCCCTGTGAGCGCAGACACCCTACTCCGCGACGATCCGCCCCCTAACACCCGCGGGCGCTCCGCTGGCTCACGGGGCTGCAGCTTGCAGACGACCGCAGCAGACATCCCAGCAGAGACCCAGGCAATGCCAGCAATTATTCTGTTGGCCCCCAGCGGTCTGGGTAAAACAATCTCAACGCGACCGGCCTTTGCCTGGTTTAACCGAGACAGCGGCGCAAATACACCCGCTATTTTTCGCCTGTACGCCTATGATGATGTAGATCAAACCTACCAACGGCTGGTCGAAACCCAGAACGAAACCGCGCAGGCCGGGATTGTTGCCTTCTCTCTGCCAGAGGCAGCCGCCAACCTCGAGGTTGGCCAGCGCTATCTCTGGCAGATTGAGCTAGTGTGCGATCGCAACCGGCCCTCCGGCAATCTCTTTGCCGAAGCCGAGTTTGAGGTGATCGCCCCCAGCCCGGCCCTGACCCAAACCCTGTCCACCGCCCCGAGCGACGCCGATAAAGCGACGATTTTCACCATTCAGGGGCTCTGGTATGACGCGCTAGGAATGACCCTCGCCCCCCACAGTCCAGCGGATGAGGCAATGAACACCCTGCGGGCCAGGCTCTTTAGCCAGGTCACCGTCACCGAAACTGAACAAACTCAGTTTGAAGAGAGTGCAGTTTACTGGGTCGAAGGTGAAGCTTGGAGGGTAGAGCTTGGAGGGTAGAGCTTGGAGGGTAGAGCGTGGAGAGTGGAAGCAAAAAGCCACCCACTACCCACTACCCACTACCCACTACCCACTACCCATTCCCAATCAAAACCAACCCCGCCCAATAGCCGGGATGCTGGAAACGCCCCGTTTGGGTTGCCAACCATTCTTGCTGGGTGAGCTGTAGTGCTACGCTGCGGCTCACCCCGTCGCGCAGATGTTGATAAAAACGGACAATCAGCTCTGCGGTGGCCAGATCTTCTACCCGCCAAAGTGAGGCAACCGCGCTCTTGACACCTGCCTGGACCGCTACTCCAGCCAAACCCAAGGCATCTCGTTCACTGCCGACGGCGGTCTCACAGGCCGTCAAGGTCAGTAGCTGCAAGGGGGGCCGGTCTGGCCCCATCTGTTGAATCAAGCGATAGAGTTCGTTCATCCGCAGGGGGCGATTGTAGCGCCTGCCCGCCTCCGCAACGGTCTCCCCGGTCACCAGAAAAGTCTCACTGGAGTCATAGCCAAACTGGGCATGGGTCGCCAGATGTAACACTGACGCAGATCCCTCCGTTAGGCCTGCTTGCAGCTGCTGCTGGGTAAAGGATTCATTCAAAAGACCGATACTCCCCGGCAGGGTGGTCTCAATCTGGTTGATTTCTGTCTCAACCGCGACCAGGGGCGGAAACTGCTCCGTCGGGGTCACCTGGGCGGGGGTCGTCAGCCCAAACGCCAGGACCTGCAGGGCCTGGTCGGACACAGCTGGGTCGGGCGCTAGGGCAAAATTGGGGCTGTTCCGAATGGCGTAGGTTTCGACTAAAAAGGTCTCACCATTGTGCAGAGCCGCCATCGGGACACTCCGTAAAATACCGTCGTGGTTAAAGACGAGGGTGTCAATTGGGTAGTCGGCCAACGCCGCCTCAAAGGGACGAATCATCCAATCATAGATTTGCTGAGCCGGGACCAAAAACGAATTGGTTCGATCGGCGCGCTGCTCTAGCCGATATCGAAAATCGTTCACCTGCTCCACCAGTGCTGCCTTGGTGATCGACACTTCATGCAGGATGCCCTGGCGGGTCGGATCGGGGGTCGGCAGGGTCAAAATCACCACCAGTCGATCCTCTAAAATCAAGCTGCTCAGCGTGGCTGTTGTAGGACTCGCCATCTGCGGCGATTCGGCCACCAGCGGTAAGTCGCATTCATCGCCTAAATAGTTGCGCAACTCGGCCAGCCTGAGACCACTCAGGGTCGACAACGCTGCCACGAGGGTGCCGTAATCTGTCTGGGTCGCCTGGTCGAGTTGTAACTCCGTCAGCTGGCGATAGATCACCTCAACCGCATCGCGAAAATCCAGGCGCAGGTCGCGATTTGCGATCGCAATATCCCGCTGAATCTCCTGCAATGTCTCCACCGCCCGCTGGTATACCCCAATGGCTTCTGGGACACGCCCCTGGGCCTTGAGGATACGCCCCGCCTGCCATTCCCAGAGATATCGGCTTTCTGGCTGGCTGGCCAAAAATTGTGCCCGCTCGGTCAGCTGAAGGGCCGCACTGTAGTCATTGGCACACTCATAGAGATGTCCTAGCCCGCCCACCGCAAAAGATTCGGCCACCCCATCCTGAATCTGTTGGGAGACCGTCACAGCTTGCTGCAGCAAGGTCACCGCAGTCGTCTGCGTCGGAGAGCACTGGGCAAACGCTAGTGCGGTATTGGCCCACGATGCCTCTGGTGGGGCGGTGACTTGACCCACCAAATTTGCCAATCGAATGGTGCTGTAGGCTTTTTCACGGGTATCGGGCAAGGCCGCTAGCTGTTGACGAACCTCACTCAACAACGTTGCCACTGGCCCAGAGGACTCACCTGTTTTACGGTATGTGGGCAAGATCAGATTGATCTGGGCCCTCACCTGATTGACCCGATCTCCCTGTTGGCGGGCCAGCTCAAAATTCTTTGTGAAATTTTCGATGGCAGTTTGATCGTAGCGCTGGGCGGTTTGCTCAAATCGGGCGTCGTCGTCTAAATCTTGGGCCTGACGGGCAAACTGAGCATAGCGAGCATTGCGCTGACTGAGGCTGGTATAGATGTTTCCCAGGGTGTGGGTCGCCGCCACGGTATAAGGGGTCTGGTGAATGGTTTTGGAGATCTCTAAGCTGCGCTCCAGGGCCTCAATGGCAGCGTCGTATTCTCCCTGCAAGTAATAGGTTTGGCCCAACACCCCCAGGGCCACAGTCTGCCCCAGGGGATCGCCCTGCTGCAGCGCCAGCGCCAGCGATCCTTCTCCATCACAGGCCAGGGGTTGGGTTTCACCACAGAGGGTTGCGATCGCATTTTGGGGCTGACCCAAATCGCCATAGACCTGGGCTTGTTCAGTCAAAATCTGCCCGAGCTGACGCTCATCGCCAAGCTGGCGATAGTAGTTAGCCAGCTGCTCCAGAGACGCCATGGCCTCACTCATTTGCCCCAATTGGCGCTGGGCGCGGGCCAGGTATTTCAACACGTCTATCGACTGGGGCCGTGCTGCGGACAGCGGCTCAGCTGCCAGGCTCTGCTGCCATAGCTCAACGGCACCCAATACATCACCGCGATGATAGTGCTCAAGCCCCGCCTGCCCAGGTGGGGCGGGTTGCGCCCAACCCACCTGGGTCAGGTTGCTGATCAGACAGAGGCAAAGGCTGAGCAAAAACCAGCCCATAAATTGTCGCTGCCACCAAGCTAGCCACTTTTGCCAAATAGGAGAGATTGAGCGGATCATAAAACATTAAAATGAACAACCACTGGCCAGCGCAAACCAAACAACTGCCTCAAATCATACTAAGGAGTTGACCCGTTTTAAGTTTTGAGTTTTAAATTAGGCGCACACCTTAAAACTGAGAATTCAAACTTGAGAACTTATCCTTGAGAACTTATCAGTCATAGGGAGCTATAACACGGCTATGAGCGCCTAAAGAGAACGCCCTTACCTTCCCAGGCTTTGGGGTTTCCAGTTTTGGAAAAATATCTTCTGAGCAACCTCGTGACGTACAGATTGTTTGAGCCCATCATGGGGATATGTCAAAGTGATATGTCAGAGGAAGGAACCATGCGACAGACTCACAGCACACCCTCTAAGCGATTTCGAGGCTATGTCTTAACCCATCAAGGGGTCGATAAACTCCACAATCAGCTGATAGAGCTTGAAAGACGCACCTGCATTCGACAAAATGCTCGCACCATTGCAGAGCGAGTCCAGCTCAGCGATATTCAAGGTATTCATCCCATGACTGTTCGCAGGATTTTGCGACAACATCAAGGGGTCGATAAAGTCTCACTAGAGCGGGTTTTTCGAGCCCTTAATTTATTGTTAGATGTCGGCGACTACGCCCATGCCAGCCTATATACAAAGTCTCCTAAGTTTGTGTGTTGAGGCTTGGGGAGCCTTTTTCAGTATCCTAGGATCTGTTAAAAACTAAGCTCACGGTTTGAACAACTCCCGAGAGACCTGTGCAGGCCAACAGGGGGTAAATAGACTGCCTGACCCCATGTTATGCAGTGGTCTCCCCAATCAGAGCGAAACCCATGGGTCACCTTCCAGAAAACCTTACTCATCCGGATTGCCTGCTCACTAGAATGATTGGTCGGTGGAATGGTGGCATCTTCGAGGAACAAAAATAAATGTGCCTGGATATCCTTATAGCGATTTCGTAATCGCTGCCCATCTTCTTGGGAAGGGCTCGTTTTGGAAGACCCCTTCCCAAGATCATAGGGTTTGGCTTGATAAAAGTTTGCCACCTCACGAGAAGGCTGCGCGGGGTGCGATCGCAAAACTTCGCCGACTCTTTTGGAGCGCTGAAGGCAGGTTTAGAAAGGTTTATGAAATTTTCTTCGGTAGCGATATTATATTTCTCTAGACGATTCGGCAAAAAGATACTCGTGAACATTATATGTTCCGCCTACAAAGCTCCCTATGCTCAAACGGCCCACGACTATTTGAAACAATCCACCTTAAAGTCAGACCTCGACCAAGTGATTATGAGTAGACAGGCGATTAATAAGGGCGATTAATAAGATTGATGTGCTAGAGAAGTTGAAGCACGTAGATGTTCCTGCCTTAGTGATCGTGGGAGCAGAGCCAGGTCAATTCTTTATCAAAATTAACCGAAAGATCGCAAACGCTTTACCCAATTCTGAGTTTGTTGTGTTGGAGAACTCTATTGATCCTTCACATTTAGTCAGTCCAGCTGAGTTTGATGAACAAGTAATTCTCTTTTTGAAAAGAGAATCTATTTAATAAATGTCTCTTGTATCTCATAGAACATCTTGATGTCATGACATACGGCTATCCAGGAGCTTTTTGCAAGCTATCTTAGACGAAAGATTTAGAACATCGAATCAGGGCTCAATCGGCGGCTAGAGTTCAAAACGCCAAACAGGAATCTCTCCTATGAAAAAACTCTTAATTGTATCTCCAGCGCTCGCGCTGGGGCTCTTTCCAGCTGCGGCAGAGGCTGTTACTTTCAAACTAGAGGACGCAACCATCTCAGATGTCCGCGATGCCTACAGAGCAGATGCGTTAACCAGCGTAGAACTGACTCAGCTTTATCTCAATCGGATTGATGCCTACGACCGCTCAGGGCCAAATATTAATTCTGTTGCGGTGCTAAACCCAGACGCGTTAGCAGAAGCCGCTAGATTAGACCAGCTCTGGGATGAGGGAGAGGTATTAGGGCCTCTGCATGGGATTCCGGTCTTGGTTAAAGATTCGTACAATGCTGACGGGTTGACTACTTCAAACGGTGTGGATGTGCTCAAATCGCTGACGGCAAACGACGACGCCTTTTCGGTCGCTCAGCTCAAAGATGCCGGTGCGATTATCTTGGGCAAGGCCAACATGAGCACCTGGGCTTTCTCGTATGATGGCATCAGCGAAGCTTATGGGCCGGTGATCAACCCCTATGCACCAGACCCGGACGCCAGGGGGGTCTAGCAGCGGCTCGGGGGCAGGGGTTGCGTCAAGCTTTGCCATGCTGTCAATGGGCGGAGAAACAGGCGGTTCGATTCGGGTGCCGAGTACCCACAATGCCCTGGTCGGTATAAAACCTAGCGCAGGGCTAATCTCGGTCGATGGGACCTGGCCACTCGTGACCGAGCGAGACGTGGTTGGCCCAATGGCCAAGACCGTGTCAGATACAGCTGCTGCGATGGATGCCCTGGTTGGCTTTGACCCAGACAACATTTGGAATCCTTACATCCCAGATGTGGAAGCGGCTCGGCCCAAATCGTATTCCAACTTTTTAGACGATACCGCTCTGACTGGCAAAGTGTTGGGTCTCCCTCGGCCTTATATCGGCAAAGGAGATCCCACCAAGGGAGAAAGCTTCCCGATTGACTCACAGGTCGAAGCTGCCTTTGAAGCTGCCAAGCAGGTGCTTGAAACGCAGGGGGCAAGCCTAATCGAAGTGGATATTCCAGCGCATGAGACCTGGTTTATCGACTTTTTAGTTGAGGGCAACTCACCCTTTGACTATCCCACCGATAACTCCCGTAGTCTCCAAAGTCGAGCTTTTTACTATGAAGAGTTGGTTAAAGGATACAACGATGAGGAGATAACCTCTTTTGTCGATCTGCTGGATATTTTGCCCACAGACTACGAGTTTTATGACTATGTCGAATCGATTGCGCTAACGATTGAAGCCGGTGAGGCGAAACCTTGGGAAGACCTGCCGGATGTTGATCAGGCGCTAGATGCGATCGCACAGCTGCGCTCCAAACAATACGAAGACTTCATGACTGCCAAAGGCATCGACGCGTTTGTCTTTCCAACGCTTAACTACCTAGCGCCACCCCAAGGAGAAGGGGCTAACAAAGTCTATGAAACCTTTGGCAGTCTCCCCGCTCGCTTTGAGGCTAATATTCTCGGTTTACCTGCGATTACCGTTCCAATGGGCTACTCAGAAGAGGGCATCCCAATGTCGCTAGAGTTTATGGGCAACTACTTTGGTGAGCCAGAGATCATCAGCTATGCCTACGACTACGAGCAGGCAACCTTGTTCCGGCAGTCTCCAGCTTTGACGCCTCCCCTACCAGGTGAGACCTTTGAGTATGAAGCTGTCCC
>JBCCRZ010000272.1:0-7763 GCA_039200855.1 Cyanobacteria bacterium P01_D01_bin.44
CCCAAAGCCCGTTAAGGGACAAGATAAATCCCATAAAAGTTGTTGTTCATTGCCCTGTTGAATAAACACCTGACTCCCAGTAATCACCTCGCCAATCACCTCGCAGGCCAGTCCCTGGGGCTGAAATATCGCTTGCAGGTCAGCAACCTTTTCAGGAGACACGCTCAGGAGAAACCCAAAACTCGGAAAGCTCGTCAGCCATTTATGCCAGGCCACCTGCGGCGGTCGAGGAATCCTCTCAAGATCAAGCACCGCACCACTGCTCGACGCTTCTGTTAGCATCAAGAGCGTCCCCGCCAGACCACCCATGCTGATGTCTTTCCCTGCATGGCACAGACTTGCCTGTGCCAACGCTGGCAACAACTTTAACTGCTCCCTGAGCTGCAAAGGGTCCGCCCCTGTCGCCGCATTCCAAAAAGGATAGTCCCCATAGTATTGACCCGCTAGATTCACCACCATGACCAGGTCATCCCCAGGCTGAGCATCAAAGCTGGTGATCAGCCGCTCAGCCCGCCCCAAAATCGCAACGGCGAGTCCATCATAGGGACTATGGCAGTTAGTATGCCCTCCCACAATCGGCACACCGTAGGTTTTAGCCGCCGCCTGCATCCCTGCCCAGAGGGGCTGACTCGCCTCAAGAGACTGGCTCCATAGCGCATCAACTACCGCCATCGGCGTCCCGCCCATTGCCGCAATATCTGAAATATTCACCATCACCGCGCACCACCCTGCAAACCAGGGCTCCTGCGCCACGAGCTGAGGCCAGAGACCCTCGGCGGCTAGCAGCAAATAACCATCTCCATCGGGAATCGCCGCACAGTCGTCACCCAAGCGAATCAGGGCTTTTTGCTCAACCCCCTGAACATATTGACCAATCGCATGGGCAGCCGTTTGAATGTCTTGCTTGTGCAAGATACTCAAGGAAGCTTGCAAAGACGCAACCAGCTCAGACAGCACCGCTCCTAAGCCACCTGTAATAGCGGTAGCGCCGGACGTCGCTGATGGGTGGCAGGATAATAGTCCAGATCGGCCTCCATTAAATGATGGGGTCGCTTAAGGATTTCAATCTCTTCTAGACTCTCCCAATGGAGCCGAGTAAAAAATCGAACATTTTGCAGCTGAACGGTGGCTAAGAAGCGATCGCAACCCCACGTATTTGCAGTAGTGACTGCTTTTTGGATCAGGCCTTTCCCAATTCGCCCGACTCGCCGAAAGTCTGGATGAACACCTAAACGCCCGCCATACCAGAGCCTGGATTCTTTTTCATAGATTCTCACCACCCCGACAACCCGATCGGGTTTACCGGCCTGATGGGCAATGGCGACAATCGGATAAGAGTGATCGTCTGTAGTGTCGCGATCGTCTTGCTCAAACAACCCCTGCTCCTGGCAAAAGATTTGTTGGCGCAGCTCAAAATACGCTGCAATCTTAGCTTCAGATAGAGCCAGTTCAAAACTGTAGGTTCGTTTAGACGTGCTTTTGAGGGTCATGGTTCTAATTGTTTTCGAAAAAAATCATGCTTCAAAACTTGATAAAGCCGAGCACGCGCCACATTTGGCACAGCCTGCCTTCATATCAGCGGACAACAAATTCGCCTGCTTGAGCCGCTGACCAATCACCTGGTACAAATCATACATAAACTCACTACTAGGCGGAGCCTGCTGGGCCAGAGGCGTTCCGACAATAGGCACAAACGGTACCACAAAGGGGTATACCCCCACCTCAATCAACCGATCGCTCACCTCCAATAGCGTCTCTTTGCTATCCCCCAACCCCGCCAAGAGATAAGTACTCACCTGCCCCCGACCAAACACCTTCACCGCCGCTGCAAAGGCTTCGAAATAATAGGATAGGGGCACTTTTGCCTTACCCGGCATAATCCTGGCTCGGACCGCTGGGTCCGCCGCCTCCAGATGCATCCCCAGACTGTCTACCCCCGCTGTCCGCAACCGCTCAAACCAGCGAAAATCATTGGGGGGCTCACACTGGGCCTGGATGGGCAAATTTACCCGAGCCCGAATCGCCTGGGCACAGTCGGTCAGGTACGCTGCCCCGCGATCCGTGGTGTTGGGGGTGCCAGTGGTCATGATCATGTGCTCAACCCCGTCTAACCGCACGGCAGCTTCAGCCACCTCCGCCAGTTGTGCTGGGGTTTTCTGAGCAATGGTCCGCTCGGCGGCTAGAGATTGCCCAATCGCGCAAAACTGACAGGCGGTTTTACGATTCTCGTACCGAATGCAGGTTTGCAACACCGTGGTGGCTAAAACATTGTGGCTATGCAGCAGGGCAATCTTCCAATAGGGAACCCCCTCAGCGGTTTGTAGACCATAAAACTGAGGCTGCCTAGGAAAGTCTATGGAGGCAATTACCTTACCCTGATGGGTCAAGGTAGACTTGCCGGTGTTGCGATCGCGCCCCACCCCGTAAGGCGAACGCGCTGCCCCATCTGTGTAAACCGGCACCATCACCGTCGTCTCGCCAACGGTCACAGCCTTATGATCCGAAGGCCCCGCCCCGCCTTTACGCCCCGATGCCCCCACCGTGTCAACGACCAGGTTGAGCCCCTGGGTTTGTAGTTCGGTAATGACCTGTTGTGGGTTCATAAGGCGATAAGAATAGAGGAAGAGAATAAAGGCGAAAGGGAAAGGGGGAAAGGCGAAAGCCAAAGGCATAGGGTGCGTTATCACACCGCCAGTCCTTAATGGCTCTTGGGGATATCGTTGAACGCACCATTTTGGAGAAGGGGGAAAACTAAATCCCCTCATCAAAGATTGAATACCCCTAATCAGGATCTCTGTAAGAGCACCACGGCACGCACCCGATTAGGGGCGAGTCTCAAGAAATGGCACTGCCAGGTCTGATGGAGCAAGCGGTGGGTTGGGGAGGGGGCTCGGAGCAGAAGGTGGAGCCGCCATGTTTGAGTCAGCTGCGGGAGAAGTTCCCTCAGCCGGGGTATGACTGGCAGGGGCTACGACAGAATAGGCATTAGTATTTAGACTGAGCTGCAACAGATCTGGGCGAGAATAGTGGCCGACGGAGTCCATCATGCGTTTGCGCTTGGTGATCAGGGCGAAGTCGAGGTCTGCGATCGCAATCCCTTCTCCCTCTCGGATCGGCTCACACAGATGCACCCCCTCGGGGCTAATAATCGCCGTATAGCACCCCCCCCGCAACACTTTTTGCAAACCCTCATTGGGGGCAATCTGAGCCACCTGTTCCGAGGTCAGCCAGCCAGTGGCATTCACCACAAAACAGCCTGACTCCAGCGCATGGTGACGCAGGGTCACCTCCGTTTGCTGAGCGAAAATATCACCCACCATCGACCCAGGGAACTGGGCGCAGTGGATTTGCTCGTGTTGTGCCATCAAACTGTAGCGCGCCAAGGGGTTGTAATGCTCCCAGCAGGCCAGGGCACCGACTCGGCCCACCGCCGTACTGCAAACCTGCAGACCAGAACCATCCCCCTGACCCCAGATCATCCGCTCATGGTAAGTCGGGGTGACCTTACGCCGCTTGAGCAAACAAGCACCATCTGCATCGAAGATCAGCTGAGTGTTGTAGAGAGAGCCGTTATCTCGCTCATTGACGCCCAAAACAACCACGATCTGATGAGTTTTGGCCACCCGACTAACCGCCTCAGTGACGGGACCGGGAACCTCCACTGATTCTTCATAGAGCTTCAAATGCTCCTTACCCATGAGCACCGCCGGGAGCACAAATGAGAAATAAGGATAATAAGGGACAAAGGTTTCTGGAAAAACAACCAACTCTGCCCCCGCCTTAGCGGCGTCCTCAATCGCCCTGAGCACTTTCTCCATCGTGCCAGACTGACTGTGTAATACAGGCGCAATCTGCACGGCGGCAGCCCTCACGGTCCGAGAATAGTCCATATTGAATGCTCCCGATTGAATGCCCTCGAAAGGTCTTTTCCTAATACCCTTAGCCTACATCGTCCAGGTGTCGAGGATAAAAGCGCCTTCTTTACGATGCATCAGCACAATATCTAAAACATCCAGAGGATTGATCGGGGTAATTCCAGGAATCAGCGAAGGCTCACCATGACCATAGAGCGCCTGCAGGGCAAACCGGCACGCATAAACCTTGCCACCCTCTGCGATGATTTTCTCAAGCCGATTGTTCATCGCCAGGTGACCCGGAAACGCTTCATCCCCAATCTTCGGAAAACCTCGCTGTACGCCCAGCGTCACACCCGGACCATAGAGCAACACCGAAGTATCAAACCCCTTCGACATGAGGCGACTCACCTGCAAAAGATTGACTAACCCAATAGACCCTTCAAACGCGACGGTATGGAAGGTAACCAGCGCTTTCTCGCCCGGCTCTGCTTGAACATCGGGAAACACTTTCTCTTCGTAATCTACGAAGAAGTCACCGGCCTGATGGGCGGGGGTCGTTACTGCTGGCATTTGGTCACTCCCAATATGAATTTGAATGCAGCTTAAGAGGTCTACGAGCCCCTACTGGTATCTGTTGTTACAAATTAAGGAAGTCTGACAATTGGGACAGCAAAACTGATTTTTAAGGAGAGCGCCCCTTGGATCAGACGTCATCAACCTGCACAAAAGAACAGGCCAACCCCCATCGCTGACAACAGACCTGTTGCTTTGAACTATACCCAGTAGCCTGCCCCTGTTCATAGAGCGAGACCTCCGTTTTTAGTAACACCGTATACAGGGGCCTTCAGTCCCCCTGTTTAAGGTTAAAAATGCGTTAGAGAGAAACCTATGGGATCACATTTTCCTGTTGTTATTGTGGGTGGCGGTCAGGCAGGGCTGTCGGTTAGCTACTGCCTAAAGCAGCGGAGTATTGAGAATATTATTTTCGAAAAAAATCAGGTGGCCCACTCCTGGCGATCAAAGCGGTGGGACTCGTTTTGCCTGGTCACCCCCAACTGGCAATGCACTTTACCAGGGTACACCTACCCGGGTGAAGACCCCCAGGGGTTTATGCAGCGAGATCAAATTGTTCAATATGTAGAAAACTACGCCAAATCTTTTCAACCCCGTCTAGAGGAAGGCGTCTCTGTCTTAAAAATCCGTCAAAACAAGTCTAAGAGAGTTTTTGAAGTTGAAACTTCGAGCGGGTCCTACACCGCTGATCAAGTGGTGATTTCGACGGGTGGCTATCATCAACCCAAAATTCCTCGGATAGCTGAGCGCTTGCCTGAGCATGTGTTGCAACTGCACTCTTCGGACTATAGAAACCCAGAAGCTCTACCCGATCAAGCAGTGCTGGTCGTCGGCACCGGACAGTCGGGCTGTCAAATAGCAGAAGACTTGCACCTGGCCGGTAAACAGGTCTATCTCTGTGTCGGTAGTGCGCCTCGGTCTCCCCGTCAATATCGAGGCAAAGATGTGGTGGATTGGTTAGACCAAATGGGCTATTACGACATCCCCATTGATGAGCATCCCCAAAAAGAGTCGGTGAGAACCAAAACAAACCACTACGTCACAGGCCGTGGCGGTGGGCGCGAGATCGACCTGCGACAGTTCGCCCTTGAGGGCATGCAACTCTATGGCAAACTCAAGCAAATTCAGGGGCAGCGGCTTGCATTTCAAGACGATCTCAAGAAAAATCTCGATCAGGCCGACGCCGTAGCTGAGAGCATCAAGCGCACCATCGATGCCTATATTGACAAAGCCCAGATAGACGCCCCCACAGAGCTGCCCTATCACCCTGCATGGGAGCCCGACTCGGCGCGGCTATCCTTAGATATTCAAACTGAGAATATTGGCACGGTGATTTGGTCCACGGGCTATCACACCGACTTTAGCTGGATAGACATTCCCGTGTTTGATGGTAAAGGTTATCCCGGCCATGAGCGTGGGGTCACGGGGGTAGAAGGGCTGTATTTCCTGGGCTTGCCCTGGCTCTATACCTGGGGCTCAGCCAGATTCTCAGGCATTGCCCGCGATGCTAACTATCTAGCTGACTGTATGGCGCTGAGAAACAAAGTCTTACCCCAGCAGTCTGCGCGGATTGTCAATGAGGTCGCGTTAGGCTCGTGATCAGTGAATGTTGACGCCTGACGCCTGCAGTTTCTCAATCCTGCCGTCTCTCAATCCTGCAGTTTCTCAGTGATGACGTGAACCGTGTCGCACCAAAATACTCATCACCTCACCCGCACTTGGCGTGATAATGATCTGGTTGTTGGGGATCGACTGTAACCGACTCCACTGTAGCGCTTCAACATAGTGGAGATTGTGTAGCTGATGGATGGTTTGGCGCACTTGATCAGCTGAGCCCAACAGAATATGACGCATCGGCTCGTTATGCACTCGGGTAGCCGGTTGCACCGTCTCAGCAGGCAGCGAAACCGGCGCGACCTCAGTGGGCAGGTCACTATCTAGAAAGGATTGAATTGTCATGGGAAGGCTCCGTTTGGGGTGAGTAGAAAATCGTGAAGAGAAGATCAAAACGGCAGATACGTTCTAACTTCTGTCTTCTAGGGGGATTGCGGCGGCTCAGGAAATCTTCAGAGATTTTTTTGCAGAAATATGCATAGGGGCAATAAAGGCCTGGTTGGGATCGGCTTAAATACCTATTAGATAAGGGTTTGGCCTGTTTATTAGAAACCTGGCTTCTCTGGCAAGTAGATAGGAAACCTTGCACTCCAGCCCAGAAGCCGGGTTTCTAAATCCCATAAGATTTCTTGCTAAACCCATGCAATTTGCCTAAAACAGCGGTTAACCTAACCACAGAGGTTAATTTGCCAAGAGAGAAATGCCGCTAGATCCGATCTTGCAAGATCCCGACGCGCTGATTACCGAAATCTACAGCGCCTTTGAGCCCTTTGCCCCGCCGCTCAAAGAAGCTTATGTCGATTGCCAGGAAGTCCGCGGTAAATGGGATGTGATTCGTGAACTGGGTCGCAAGATCACGCGCTCTAAAGACCCCACCAGTCAGCTTTACTCCGGCTATCGCGGCGTGGGCAAATCGACTGAGCTGGGGCGTCTGCGAGAATATCTCGCCCAGAAGCAGTACAAAGTGGTCTACTTTGCCGTCGATGAGCAAGACATCGAACCGCAGGATGCGGAATATGCCGATATTTTGTTTGCCTGTACCCGTCAGCTGGTCGAAGCGGTCAAGCTAGAGAAAGGCCATAATCCGCTAGTGACCTGGATGCGGGATCGCTGGGAATCACTCAAGGATCTGGCGCTGACTGAAGTGGAGTTTGACTCGCTCAGCCTGGAGGGCCAAATCGAGCAATTTGCCACCATCGCCGCCAACTTTAAAGCTGTGCCTGACAAACGTCGGGAAATGCGCCGCCAGATCAACATCAACACGCCCTCGCTGGTCAAAGCCCTGAACGAATTTATCAAAGTGGCTCAACAGGCCCTGACCAAAGGCTACCCAAAAGGGTTAGTGATCATCGTGGACAATCTCGACCGCATTGTCGAAACCCGCGAAGCGGGCAAACCCAGCAACTATGACGAAATTTACCTCAACCGCAGTGAAATGTTGCGGGGGCTGGCCTGCCATGTGATTTATACGGTACCCATTGCCATGGTGTACTCGGCCCGCGCCACTCGCCTCGAAGATAATTACGACACCCCTGACGTGCTGCCGATGATTATGGTCAGCAACCCCAACGATGGCGAAAATGCAGACGGGATCGCTAAGTTGCGGGAGCTGGTCTGTCTGCGGTTGCAGCTGATCTCACCTCAGCTGGCCCAAACCATGGACGGCCCGGTGGCTGGGTTAGACGTACCAGCGGTGTTTGACCGCCCTGACACCCTGGA
>JBCCRZ010000273.1:0-7733 GCA_039200855.1 Cyanobacteria bacterium P01_D01_bin.44
GATAAATTTGTCGATGCCCTCGGCCAGAAGCTCGTCCATGACCTGATCGAGATCGATGCCTAGCTCGGATAAGGATTGGATGACGGTCTGGGCGTCATCGACGTTTTGTTCGATGCGGCTGGCGACGTCGCAGTGGTCAGCGCAGGCTTCGATGGTGTTGGGAGGTAGGGTATTGACGGTGTCTGGGCCAATTAGCTCATCGACGTACATAACGTCGCTGTAGGCGGGGTTTTTGGTGCTGGTACTGGCCCAGAGTAAGCGCTGGACGGTGGCTCCTTGGGCGACCAGGGTCTGCCAGCGGTCGGTTTGGACAATCTTTTTGTATTCTTGATAGGCGAGCTTGGCGTTTGCGATCGCAATTTTCCCTTTTGCCTCAGCCAGTTTGGCTTTCAAACTGTCATCCGCCGCGGCGGCAATGCGCTGATCAATCAGGTCATCCACCTTGCTGTCAATGCGGCTTAAGAAAAAGCTGGCCACCGAGGCAATGTCGCTAATCCCGTGGCCGTCGGCCAGGCGACCTTCTAGCCCGCGAATGTAGGCCCAGGCCGTATCCACGTAGCTCTGCACAGAAAATAGCAAGGTTACATTGACGCTGATCCCGTCGCGAATAGCGCCCTCAACCGCCTTGAGACCATTGGGGGTACCGGGGATTTTGATCATCAGGTTGGGGCGATCAATGGCAGCCGCATAGCGCCTGGCTTCTCGCAGGGTTCCTTCGGCATCGTGGGCCAGGTTAGGGGGGACTTCTAGACTCACGTAGCCGTCTTTGCCCTGGGTGCGATCGTAAACAGGTCTGAGGGTATCGCAGGCCCGACGGATATCGTCAAACACCAGAGACTCGTAAATGGCTTCGACGGACTGCCCGGCTCGAATGCCTGCTTCGATATCGCTGTCGTAGATGGCATTGCCTGCGATCGCTTTTTCAAAAATCGCCGGGTTTGAGGTGATGCCGTGGACATCGCGGCTGGTGAGCAGCTGCTCTAGCTCACCGGAGGTGAGCAGATCGCGGCTGAGGTTATCCATCCAAACGCTCTGGCCATAATCTTTCAGATGCAAAATGGGGTTATCCATGACTGCAGTCATTGCAAAACTCTCCTTCTATCTAAACTCTAATTAAGTTCTAGTTAAGACGTTCTAGTTAAGACACTGCGGCGGTGGCGGTTGCCTGTTCGCGTTTTCGCTCTTGAATAAACGACTCCACCAAAGCGACATTCTCGTGGCTACCGATAATCAACGGCGTGCGCTGATGTAGCTCTGTGGGGATCGCATCCAAAATCTCTTGGGAGCCCGTGCTGGCCCTGCCGCCCGCTTGCTCGGCTAAAAACGCCAGCGGAGCAGACTCATAGAGTAGACGCAGCTTACCGCCCGGTTTTTTAACCGTCCCTGGGTATAAAAAGACGCCGCCCTGCTGCAAAATTCGATGAAAATCGCCCACCAATGCACCGCTGTAGCGCCCCGTATAGCCTTCATGGCGATGCATATAGCGAATATAGTCTCGCAGGGACTCATCCCATTGCCAGAAGTTGCCTTCGTTGACGCTATAAACTGGGCCGTGGGGCGGAATCTGGATGTTTTCCTGGGCCAAAATGAACTCGCCCAGGCTGGGATCAAGCACAAATGCGTGAACACCGCGCCCCAAAGAGTAGACCAGCACCGTACTTGGACCGTAGAGAATGTAGCCCGCCGCAATTTGGCTACGCCCCGACTGGAGTAAATCTTCGCCGCTTTGGTTTTCATCGTTACCCTGCTGCTGACGAATGGCAAAGATCGAGCCAACGTTGAGATTAATATCTACGTTGGAAGAGCCGTCGATGGGATCGTACAACAAGGTATAGCGGCCGATGGGGCAGTTCTCAGGGATGTAGTAGGGGTCTTCCATCTCTTCGGATGCCAGCCGACAGATCAGGCCACTCTGTTTGAAGACAGAGATAAAGACATCGTTGGCAAAGACATCCATTTTTTTAACGTCTTCGCCCTGGACATTTTGGTCCCCCGTAAACCCTAGGGCTGCCTCAACCAAACCGGCCTTGGATAACCGTCGGGCTACCATCTTGCCCGCCAGGGCAATCCGGTTCATCAAGGCGCTGAGATCCTGAGCGTCAGGACCAAAGCTCTGTAATTGTTGTAAGACGTGGCGAGACAGCGTCATTGAGTCGCGGTCTATCGTTTCCTCGTGGGAAGGACGGTAGCCATCTGCCATAAGTGCTCCCTTGCCTGAACGGCAATGATTCGGACTGCTCGTGCAATCGACATCCTCTATGTTAAGAAGGGTTTTTAAGAGTGGGGTAAACCTTTATATGAAGTATAGAAATGGAGATTTAAGACGAGGGATTGAGATGAATGCGATCGCACGTTTTAAACGGTGATTGATATTCAATTTTTAAGGTCTCCCGGCCATAGGTACCGGCAGGGATGCCCAGATCCGCTAGCCACAAATCCCCGGTTTTAGTCGGCAGTAAGCCGGTCTTGGGTAGGGCCAGGGTCAGGGTTTGCTGAGGGCGAATGTGTACACCCGGGGTCTCACCAGTGGTGGAGTCGACCCCGGAGGGCATATCTAGCGATAAAATCGGCGCAGTTTCAGCGTTGGCCCATTGGATCAGGTCGCGAGCGGCTCCGCGAGGGGCGGCTTGCAGGCTGTAGCCAATCAGAGCATCAATGATCAGACCCAGAGGCTGAGCAAGAGACTGAGCCAGGTTGGGCAGGTCATCCATTGAGATCGTCTGGCCTGGGGTTGATTGAAAGATGTGAAACTGCCACTTGGGCACCTCTCTTAACCGCTCGGGCGCGGTGAGACACAGCTTGACCTGAGCCCCCCGGTTGGCCAGGTGACGCGCCGCACACATCCCGCCGCCGCCGTTCCCCCCTGTCCCAGCCAGCACCACAATCGGTATCTCCTGCCAGGTATCTCCCAGCAGCTCAATGGCCTGACAGGCCAAATGACGCCCCGCGTTCTCCATCATTTGAAACAGGTTAGGCCCGGTTTCTTCGATGGCCAAGCGATCGACCTCCACCATTTGCGCAGTGGTAATCGCAGGGACAACAATGTCAGTATCGGTTAAGAACTGCTGAATCACTGCTGTCGCCTCAGATATGCCACTATGCCCATGCCACTTCGTATGATGCTACTGCCAGTGTAGTCAGCAATTCTGAGAAGAAGATTAAGGTCGCTGTCCCCTGGGTTTCCAATTCGGGATCACCCGCCGTTCTCCTCGGGTGACAATTAGACTGTTGTTTTCTACATCTTTGGTCACCACGGCCCCAGCCCCCACCGTAACGTTGGTGCCCAGATTCACCGGGGCAACTAAAACGCTATTAGAGCCAGTTTTGGTACCATCGCCAATGACCGTGGGGTGCTTTTTAAACCCGTCGTAGTTGGCGGTGATGGTGCCAGCGCCAATATTGACCTTCTCACCCAGGGTAGCGTCGCCTAAGTAAGACAGATGGGCAGCGTTGGTTTTGTTTCCCAGGGTTGAGTTTTTGATTTCAACAAAGTTGCCGATGCGGCAGCCCTCGCCCACCACGGCCTGACCGCGCAGATGGGCATAGGGGCCAATGCGGCAGGCCCCGCGCACCGTACTGTCGCTAATCACCGAGTAGAGAATGGCGCTGCCCGCCTCAACGGTACTGTTCTCGATCAGACTACCGGGGCCGATGCGACAGCCTGCCTGGATGACGGTATCCCCGCGCAAATGGGTCTGGGGCTCAATCACCACATCGGGGGCAACAGTTACCGTGGCATCAATCGTAATGCTCTCGGGGTTAACCAGGGTGACCCCAGAGAGCATTAAATCGTCTTTAAGACGTCGCTGTAGGATGTCGTTGGCGACCGAGAGTTGCTGACGGTTGTTGATGCCTAAAATCTCTTGCGAATCGGCCACATCCATCGCCATCACCGGAGAGAGATCTTTGACCACATCGGTCAGGTAATACTCTTGCTGATCGTTATCAGCCTTGAGGTAGGGCAAGATGGTCATTAATTTAGCCCAGTTAAAGCAGTAAATGCCCGCATTAATGCGCTGATTTTGGCGCTGCTCGGGGGTGCAGTCACGGTGCTCAACAATCTTGGTCACTAAGTTGTTATCGGTGCAAAACACCCGACCGTAGCCGGTGGGGTCATCCATCTGGGCAGTGAGAATTGTGGCTGTGTTTTGATGTTGGGTATGCAGCGCCAGCATCTGCTCAAGGGTTTCAGGGCGAAGCAGGGGCACATCCCCATTGAGGACCAGTAAATTGCCCTCAAAACCATCCAGGACAGGCATCACCTGCTGCACCGCATGGCCGGTCCCCAATTGCTCAGTTTGCTCGACAAACTCCAGGTTGGCAAGACTCGTCAACGCCGTACGCACAGTATCAGCCTGGTAGCCCACAATCACCAGCTGACGGCTGGGCTCCACCTTGGTCAAGCTGGCCAGTACGTTTTCGACCAGGGTGCGGCCGCTGAGGGGGTGCAGCACCTTGGGCAGGCTAGATTTCATCCGAGTCCCTTTGCCCGCTGCCAAAATGGCCACCGCCAATGAATCGCTCATAGTCATCCCTTTCCACCATTTGCTGGGGGGAGTATACCGCGCCTGGGTGAGCAGACCCAAGTCCTGCGAGTACTGCGTCAAGCTGAAAATTTCGGTTAGGGATGACGCGGAGACGCGGGGACACGGGGAGCCGAAGCCATAAGCGATCTCCGCGTCACCCATTCCCCGCGTCTCCGCGTCGGTCTAACCCGAAAATTTAAGGCTGACAAATTACTAACTACAGGCGCAATCCTCCAACTGCATAAATTTGACGAACTGGGCAAATAAGTCAGGGTTGCGCCATCCCTTTCGAGTTTCAGCTTTCATAATGTGCAGGGTTTTCTCTAAACTCAAAGCCGGTTTATAGGAGCGGGCATTGGATAGCGCATCAAAAATATCCAACAGTTGAAAAATTTGCGCTAGCTTGGGAATCTGCTCCCCGACCAGGCCATCTGGATAGCCTGAGCCGTCCCATCTTTCGTGGTGATGGCGAATAATCGGGGTGACCCCGTGGAGTGCCCTCATCGGCTTACAAATCTCTTCCCCGATCAGGACATGGTGTCTCATTTTGACCCATTCTGAGGCGGTCAGGCGATCCGCTTTGAGCAAAATGGCATCTGGAATGCCGACTTTCCCAATGTCGTGGAGGTAGCTACCCCAGACCAAATTACGGATTTCCTCAGTCGAGAGCCCCAAATAGTGACCAAAGGACTGACTGAGTTGGACGATGCGATCGCAATGGTCCCCGGTACTCGGGTCTCGATTTTCCACTGCCTTTGCCATCGAAAATAAAACCTGTTCGGCATGATCAGTGTGCTGGTTAAAGCGCTTTTGGTTAATCAAAGATCGAACTCGAGCTGATAGCTCCGTCTGACCAAATGGCTTCAGCAAAAAATCATCCGCTCCGGCTTCTATGCCAGACAAACGGGCGCTGCGATCGCTGGAGGCCGTCATCAAAATCACCGGAATCCATCGAGTCTGCTCGGACTGCTTAAGCTGACGACAAATCTCAAAGCCATCAACCTCAGGCATGATCACATCCAAAAGGACGAGATCGGGCTGGTGCTCT
Organism: Cyanobacteria bacterium P01_D01_bin.44; assembly: GCA_039200855.1. Taxonomy (GTDB): domain Bacteria; phylum Cyanobacteriota; class Cyanobacteriia; order Phormidesmidales; family Phormidesmidaceae; genus SIO4C1. The sequence goes on from JBCCRZ010000273.1 coordinate 5,575, forward strand.
TCTATGCAGTTAAAGACTTGGCGGCTGCCATCGGCTTCTAGGACCTGATGGCCCTCTACCGAGAGCAGTTCAGAAATGACTAGACGACTCGAGGTCTGATCATCTACGACCAGGACAGTTGCAGGGGCAATCCTGGGGGCAAATTGGGGGGCAAAATCAACAGAATTCACAGATGAAACCTTGAAAATCTTAAAAATGGTGTGAAAATCGAAGACCCTAAAGGTAGGAGAAGACCCTGAATATAACGAATAGAAACGCTGAATGGTAGATGGCGTTTGGTCTTTAATTTGATTAAATAATCACAATGTCTGACCGTAAAAACAATATTTTTGGGCCTAAAATTATATTTTTTTGAGTTATGTATGCTTTTCATAAAGATATCTTTGTGACTAAGGCCACTTAAGATGCGGTTTGGCTACGTAAGCCAGCGGCGACGCCATTGACCGGTGGGTACCAACGGTGACAAGGCTTGGGCCTGCTTTCTCGCGGTCACAATTTCATCGGCAGTGCCCTGTAGCCTGGGGTCACAGTAGGGCACGGCGGCACGGGTTTTGAGATGGGCCTGCTCCTGTGGGGAAAGGGGCGGCAAATCAAGCGCCCTATAGCTGGCCACAGTCCCTGGCCAACGGCGACCCGCCGCCTGGGTCGAACCAATCGAGAGCCCTGCTAAGGTCAACGCTGTCCTGGCTGCCGCCGCGCAGGAATAGGTCGCCAGTCGTCCGTCCGACTTTAAACAGCGGGCCACCAGCTGAATAAACTCAACCGTCCACAGTTGGGGGCAACGCGTCGGCGAAAACGGATCTAAAAAAATAACATCGGCCTGATAGCCTTCACCCACCAAGGTTTGAATGGTTTGACGGGCATCTCCGATCAGCAACGCGGCATCGATAGCACGATCTGGGAGTGTGCGTACCTGTTGCTGATCTGCCAGGGTCGCTAATAGGGTTTGCACCAGGCTCGACCAAGCCTGGGTTAGATGATGGGTTACCGCACTTTTGGGGACCTCTGGGTTAATTTCTAAGGCGCGTAGGGTGACTTTGCAGACGGGGTTAACTTGCCAAATAGCCTCCAGTGCTGCCGCCGTGTTGTATCCCAAGCCGTAGCACACGTCTAACAGTGCGATTTCCTCCGTTGCCGCCGCCCGTTTTTCTAACTGAGTTACGGTCACGTAGGTCTGATGCGCCTCGGCGTAGGCTCCCTCTCGGCTATGAAACCATTCACCAAATTCTTCTGAAAAGAAGGTGTAAGAGCCGTCGGCGGTGAGTTCGGGTGTGAAAGACATTGGATTTTGGATTTTGGATTTTGGATTTTGGATTTGGGCGATGGGTAATTGGGTGTCTATCTGCCCCATCTTCCCTATCTCTCCCATCTCCCTCACCTTCCCCCCTGTTGCCCATAAAACTGCCGCAACCGCTTCTGAAACTCCCACCAGTGCTGATTTAGCTCATCGGCGTCTAGCATAAACGTTTGGGCATCGGCGTTTTCGAGGGCGATCGCAACCATGGCCTGTTCGACTTTGATACCACAGTCGCGGTAGACCCAGTTAACAGCCCAGCTATAGGCGGCGACCTGCAAGAAATAATCCTCAATCCAGTCGGGTTGCTTGGGGCGGCGGGCGGTTTTCCAATCGCAAAGGATGAGCTGTCCGTCGTAGATGATCAGGGCGTCGGGGTAACCGGCAAATTTGAGGGGATGCCACACGGCTGCTTCGACCAGGAGGGTTTCTTCAATCCGGTTCAAGATGGGCAAGATCGATTGCCAAAAGGCTTCTGTGCCCTCGGGTAGCTCCCACGGATCGCCCCGCAGGTAGGATTTGATCACTTTGTGGATTTTGGTGCCCGCTCGGGATGCGCGGGTGGTAATGCGATTGGCTGCTTCGGGGCCGATGCGATCGCGCCAGCGAAATAGGCGTTCTTTAGCTTCCCAGGGCTTAGTGGCTGAGAGAATGGTGGTAACGCCGGGATAACAGTTTCCCTCGATCTCAAAGTATCGTTTGCGATTGACCGAGACCTGTTTGGCTTTGTAGTGGGGGAGCGGGGTGTGCGTCATGCGCCTGAATCAATCGCCTGATCAATGCTTTCTACATTCAAGCAGGTTTCGACATCCCCCTGTCAGTATCGCAGCGGAGGGTGTATAAATGTACGATAGTAAACCTGTAC
>JBCCRZ010000274.1:0-7730 GCA_039200855.1 Cyanobacteria bacterium P01_D01_bin.44
ATTCCCATTGACGACCGCCTGCAGGTTACCCTCACCCCCGATCGCCACCTTGTCCCCCCCAGCAATCGACCTTTGAGATCACCCTCAACAACATCGGGAATATTCACCGTCACCTCAGCCTCAGCGCCCAGGACGAGGTTCAGGCATTTACTTTTAGGCTCACCCCCGACGAGATTGATCTGGCTCCTAATCAGGCCGCCTCTATTAGTGTCGAAACTCAGCCTAAGCGATGGCTCAGCCGACTGTGCCATCGCCGTGCCCAAAGGGTACCCTTTGAGATTTCGGTCGACAATGTTGTCAATCCGGATCTCAGCCTTGACGACGAGACTCAGCCAGCGACAGTTTCCCTACCTGGTCTTCCTCAAACACTACCCACAGGCATCCTAAACTGGCAACCCTATCGTCGCTGGCTCTATTGGCTCGTTCTCACCCTGTCTATCGCCAGTGCGATTTCCCTGGTTGGCTGGCTGGCCTGGTATTTTCTCATCTGGCGACCCAACCTCAGGCCCCAGGTAATCCTGTTTGACCCTACTAGCAAAAGTTTTCAGGAAGGGAGCCATGAACCTGTGACCCTTAACTGGGATATCAGCAACCCGACCCATGTGGGCAGTATTGCCCTCCGTTGGGACGACACAGCGGACCCTATTATCTACGCCTTCAAAGGAGATGAAACATCCGAGGGACTGGCTATCTCCAGCGAGCTAGGCAACTATTGCACCCTCACGGAAACCCTGGACCCCAAAGCAAATGCCCTGATTGCCCCCCTGTTAAGGTTCCATCGCCGTCGCGTGACCGGGTCTGAAAACTTGCAGGTGCTCCAGTGCCGGGCTGTCCCCCTAACCGGCTTTCAACAGCTAGAGGGCGAGTACGACCTGACACTGACAGCCTACGCCCACAACAATGCCAGAGGCATGCGCGGCATGGGTAAAATAGACGCGCTTAATGTGACCCCCGCCCCCCCCTGAGATCGTCAGCCTGACCCCTGGGGCTGCTGCTTACCGCAAAGATGCTGAGTCGGGGCAATTGCAACCGATCTCAGAAGAGGGTGAGCCACTAACCAACACGAGCCCTGCCCAGAGTGTCCCGATTAGCTGGCAGATCATCCACGCCAACAAGATTAGAGAACTGCGTTTGGGTAGTTTCTCGGCAGATGGTACCCAAAACCTTGAAGAACAAACTTTTGACTTCTCAGGGGGGCTACCTCCAGAGCTTGGTGCCTATTGTCAGATGAGTGACGATCTCCTAACCTGTACCCATCTGCCCACCCAGGCCCAAGCCATGGAAGACTATAACTTCTATTTAAAGGTGATTCCAAACGGCAATCAGGCAGATGCCCCCAACGACAACCCCATCATCAGCCAGGCCCAAACCGTTTCGATCGCACCCGCCTCGCCCGACATTGTCTCCTTCACCCATAATAGAGAAGATGCCGTCACTGTCCCTAAGCGGATTGTCAAACTCCAGAAAAATCAGCCACCCATTGACATCACCCTCTCCTGGGAAGTCCGCAACGCAACCATCGTTGAACTGCTACCTGCGCCTGGCCCAGTGAAAGCCCAGAGTATGGCCTACCCGGTTTCACCAACCCCCGGAACTGAAACAATTATCCTGCGAGCTATCAATGAAATGGGGGATGAAGTAACCCAATCTGTTGTAATCGAAAAAATAGTGAAGGAGCAAGGAGAGCTACCCCCCTCTCCACGCCCCTTTCCTCCCCCACCGACCCTGGCTTTTCCCCCACCAAATCCTAAACCAGATATCCCCAGCTTGCTCAAATAAGGGTTGGCTAAGTTGGCTAGGCGAGTCCCCTCACGAAGACTTGCCTAGCACCGGAGCCAAGGGACTAACTGATGCTCAGAAGGCTACATTGCAGATTTTAGGCGCTGTGGAAGCATAACAAATTAGAGACTGCTGAGCTTATGACACCTGGTAGCAGCTTTGCTGCAATCGGGCCTAGTAGGCCGACCGACACCGAGGCTATCGGGGTCAATAATGATGGCCTGAAACTCGCGGTCTTTGAATCTGCTTGGGACGAGCTGTCCAGTTTGGAGCATTCGCTTGAGGATAGACCATACTGTCGGGGCTCTTGGAATAAGAGTGTAGATGATCTAGTCATGATTGGTACAGACTTCACGCGTTGCCTGTGAGGGTATCAAACTCCAAATGGCTGCGCACTTCCCCCTGGCCTGTGCGTTTGCGACGACCGACCCACAGGGCGCGGCGACCATCGTACCAGCGAGTCAGCTGATAGGCCCGGTCAACCTGCACGCCCTCATAGGGAATCTCTTCTTCGTGGACCTGGAAGCGATCGCGCTGGCTCAGCAACTCGCCCACAGGCTCTGGTGCCTCTGCTTGCAGTTCATCCAACAGTCCTGCCCGCATAAAGAAACGATGGTTGCTTTCTGGAGCCTTGGTCGGCACCAACGGAATCCAATAATTGGGCAGATTTTTCATCGCCTGATATTCGAGTGGGTCAGCTGCCTTGAACGGGGTCAAGGGGGAAGATGTCGTCACTGGCTGGTCAATCAGGGTCTGGGGGCGACCCATCGCATCGGCGACCGTTTTCTCAATAGCCCAGGTCAGGTTCGCCATTTCATCGCGGCGGAAAAGGACTTCTTCGATCGGGACCGCCTGATGGGCCTTGGGGAGAGCGGGCGGGACAAAGAGGAAATCGCGCAGATTCACAATGTGTTTGTTGCGGCGCTGACGTAGATAGTTTAGCCCCCAGTAACCGCTGTGTTGGGTCTGCGATAGAATCTGTGTGGTCACCCCAAAGGTGTCGGTCACCCGTAGCTGATTAATCCTGCAGAGGGAGCCTGTGGGCACTTCCAAAGGGACCTGGAACCAATCATTGCCCCAGGACATGACAAATTCGGCCAGCAGCAATCGGCCCAGATCTCGATCCGTCGCCTCGGGGTTGCCAAAATCAACGGCACCCTTTTCAAATTCCCAGAAGCGGGGGGCTGGCATACCCAGATAGGTAACCGGTGTTGGCAGAAGCGTTTGTTGGCTGCGAATGGGCTCCACTGCCGGATCTTCGGCACTGGGCGCACTGACGGTGGGCACATCAAAGCTGTCCCAATCCAACTGGCCCCCGGCATATTCTTCGGCCTGCAAAGTGACTCGCCCCTGGTCGGTGGGCACAGACAAACTAAAGTGGTATTCCAACCGATCTTCTCGCCAGGCATCAGGCTGGTTGGGCTTACCAACGGTGGCTTCGTAGGTTTGTACCCAGGTTTGCGCAATCAGTCGATAGCGATTGGGTTGGGTGAGTTGACCTGGACCAAAGATGTCAACCAGGTCGCTGTCAGACAGCGGAGTCGTATTGAGTCGTTGGTAGAGTTGCTGGGCATCTGGGGCTTTGCGAATCAGCAGCTGAGCGGCCAGGTCTAACTCAGGGGTGTCCATGACGGCATCAAAACCGAAGCGATCGCGCATGGCCGCTTGGTTAAAAGAGAGGTTTGCCTGACGGAGTTGCTCCCACAGTAAGAGGCCATATTGCGATCGCATCCGCAGATCCGGCACCCCCTGTTGGGCCGTCTCACTTTCTACCAGCATTTCTAGCGGACCCTGTCTGGGGTCATAGGCTTGAGCAGGCTGATCGTCAATTTGCATGCGATCAATCTTAAAGGCGTCATGTTCTACGGTCACCCTTACTGGAGAACCGGCATCTTCCCCTTGAAATTCTCCCATCTGCCACTGGCGGGTGAGCAACCACAGCGGATCATGGATACGGGCTTCCACACCACTGGCAATGTCTTGCTGATCATATTGAGATCGAAACTGGGTCCATAGATTGCGTGCCATCGTTCATCCTCTTTAAGTTGATATCCAAAAGGCCAGCGTCAGAAGTCTTGGAAGAAGTTGCTAAAATCACCGGGCGGCATTAAAGACGGCAGGTAGTTAGTGATATTAAAAGGTGGTACGGTGTTGGCGCGCAACTTCATCAGGTCAAAGGTTTCGAGGAGAGCGCCTTCGAGATCTTCGAACTGCCAATTGCGACTCATATCCGGCGGTAGCGTCATCAGAATGGCCTGGGGTGCCTGGGCTTTAGGCTCGTCGTAGTTAAACGCAAGACCGGTCACGGTGGTGTCTTTGGGTAATGCTTCGCTCCAGGCGTCAATCATCAGCCCAGCAATGGATGATTGGGGGGTTGGGGGAGCGGTCAGGGCGGGCAGGTCAAACGGCGTATGCATCACGAGAGATACCGGTGGCAAGCCCTGGGCGGGTTTGCGCTCACCCACCCACACCTGCCCCGGTAGATAGGGGAACTGGGCAACCTGCAGCTGTGTCGGAGCACTCAACAACTCCCCCAGGGTTAGGGCGAGATCTAACGATTCAACCCTGGGGCGGACCCTGGCATAATCCTGTAACCAACGTTTGGGTCGGGTGCTGTCCGCTTCGAGCAGGTCGGTTTGGTGGGCAAAGTTGGTGGCCAGGTCCCCTGGATTTTCGGGTATGAAAGGAGCGATTACTCTAAAGTCTTGCCCCAGCAGTGCCTGGATTTGTCCCATCGGTTCGCTCTGCTCAGCTGCTGCCAGCCGTTGAGTCAACGATGCCATTATCCCCGACAGGCTATCGGCTATGTTGGGGTCACTCGGCCTGGTCAACAGAGAAGCCTGCCACCAATGCGCCGGTTGGAGCGGTGCGGTCTCCAGATTGGCTTGAATGTGTACAAACTGTTGTTGGGTCGCCTCAGCTCGCCGGGTCAAATCAGCCGATTGAGCTGACTGACCGGAGGGTACCTGTGTCCCATCGGGGACAGCGGCGATCAGGTCAGCGGGCTGCATCGGGCGGCTGTTGCCGAGAACACCGAAGAGATTTTGGGCGATCGCCAGCGCATCGGCCAGACTGTTCTGCGCCCCATCCCGCAGCCCAAGGGTCACCGCTTTGGCCCCATGGCGCAGCTGTAAAAAGAACCGTAACAGGTCCACCAGCGGTGGCGTAATCGCATCTCCATCTCTGCGGGGCTCTTGACGAGGTCCGGCCAGATACACCACATCCAGGGGGCACAGGTCAAACTCGGCCAGGGTCAGTTGCTGGACCTCTACCGTCTCATCAGCGCCCACCAGCGTCGCCGTAAAGTGAATATCGTCAGGGGCACCCAGCATCGCGGCAGCCCAGGCATTGAGTCGGGGTTCTGCGATCGCACGAATCCGCTGATCATCCCCTGGCCAGGAGACGGCTGTCTCTGCTGGTAACATCACCCCAACCCGGTGAGTCAGCTGCTGACTCGCCACCGGGGTCGCCGTCACCTCCACAGACTCGACCCGGCTGCTGCCGTCTGCCATCGCATCAAAGGCCGCTGCCGCCAGCACCGCATTGCCATTAGTCGCCTGATGGACCCCTTCTGCCAGGAGCAAATCACTCAGGCCATCCTGGGCAAAGTGCAGCTCATTGAGCACCGGAGTGAGTCGGTTAAAGTCACGGCTACCCAGATGCTGGCGCAGGGTGCCATCCTGCCAGCGGGCGTAAATTTGAAGCCCATCTACCACATGGGAGGTTGACAGGCTATCGGTGGGCAGGTTTCCGACCGGCAATGGGGCAAATTCCCGTAACGGTAAAATGAACTCAGCCAACCCTCTTTCAATCATCCGGCGCTCCAGCCAGTAGCCCAGCAGCGCCCCCAGCGACTGGCCCTGGTTGATCCCTTCGAGCAACCATTTTGCCCGCCGCACTTTCTCAGAGGAGAGATTAATCGCATAGAGACTGTTGCGTTCAGTTTGTTCTGCCTGGGCCTGGTTGGCTCCATAGAGAATGGCAGCTGTCTTCGCCTGGGCCAACGAAGGCATGTGCAGGTATCCGGCACTGTCGGCATCTTCTACCACAGGCCCATTTGCGATCGCACCTTCCCCAGGGGGTTCCAGCCCTTCAACCCAGCCATAACCCCCCAAGTGAATTTGTTCCTGGCGGCTGCGCACCTCCGTCAAACGACGATTCGCCATAGCACTCATCCAGGCATCCAGTCGGTGTGAGGCCCCGTCAATGATGTCGGTGGCTAAGGTCTCTAAAGTTGCTACAGGTAAATCTTTGAGTAGTTTAAGACTCTCAATCACCCGGACAAAGTCTCCGCTGCTGGGGGCCAACAAATAGGCAATCCGCGTCATCACATACAGCCACGACTGGGTTTGAGCGCCCGGCAGCTGATGGTTGGCCACGATCGGCGGTGGCAGGCCCCTGGATAGGGCCGCAAGATAGTTCTCGCTGTCGATAATCGGCACGGTTTTGTCTTCCTGGGGAGACACCAGCGGATTGTCATTCAAAAAGGTCGTTTCCCGCAGGGCAACTTTCCGATCCTTTAAGCTCACATTGTCAATCCGCTCATCGAGATCCACCGTCGTTTGTGAGAGCTTATTCAACAGACCGGGCCACCACCTGCGCATTTTTGTGCGGGCCGTCTCTGCCGCCTGATCGCTGGCATAGCGCTGCACGATACCCCGTGTCACCTGGGTGGTGGGAGCCATCGACAAAATGCGCAGCAGGGTCCGCTGGGGGTCGCCATAGAGCAGGGGAGCGTCTTCATTGCCTGCCAGGTGAGGAATGCGAGCCTCTTTCATCCAATATTGATGGAGCGATCTCAACCCATTGGCCAACCGTTTCTCAATCACCGAATGGGTGCTGTGCTGCGATCGCCAGCGTGCCAGCGAGACAATCGGCAAAACCCCATAGGGCTGAGCCCCGACCCGTAGCGTGGGTAAAAACCCCCGAGGCCGCACACAGTCTCGAATAAATTGATCAAAAAAGTTAATGACCTGATTCGTCACCGGCAGTTCGATCTGGTGCTGTAAAAATTCTCTCCAGGTGGCTGGCCATAGCGTCTCATACATGGCCTCTAGCGGCGTTTCAGTATCCGCTAGCCGATGCTTAAGAAACCGAAACACGTCCCCCCTGAGCCCTAACGCTTCGGCCAAACGAGTGGCATTTGACTTCTCTGGGGCCGGGGTGTTACTCGCCAACAAGCGCTGATGGCTCTCACGGTGGGCTACCGGACGACGGTACTCTGTTTTTGCCTTACTCGTATTGTTGGTGGGAGTTCCCGGCGGCACAAATTGTAACCCAGTATGGGTATGGGCTTTGATCAGCTGAGAGAGCTCAAAGGTAGCATCTTCTGGGGTTTGGGAGGCATCAATGCCGAACACCAACAGCCGATCCATTGACCGCGCAATCGTTTTGTTGACCCGAATGCGGGCCGCCATCCCGATCGCCTCAGCCGTCTCAAAATCGGTCATCCAGCGAATCCCGTCATCGGGCTCTACGATGTTATTGTCTGCGAGGGGGGCGGCTAAATCTGGGGAAACCGGCAGCTCGGGGGAGACAGGCTTTGTCCAATGCAACAGCACCCGCTGGTCGCCGCGATACCCGACAATCGCCCAGCGATCTGGCAGGGCCACGGCCTTGGGCGTATCGGCCCACTCATCCGGTGCAATCATCACCTCGGGCACCGGGCCTAGTTTACGCGCTGCGGGCGATTCTCCCGCTTGTTGGCGACCAAACCCGGCGGGGTCAAGCACCGCCACCACCTGAAAAGCGCGGTCCTCACCCACCTGCTGACACAGATAGCCCCAGGCCGCCAGGGTCTCTTCGCCCTCATCACCGTGGATCAGGCGGGCCTGCCAATATTGTTGACCCATGTCGGCCTCAGCCGCGCTCAGCAAGTCCTGATGGTTATCAATATGAATCTCGTCAGGGTAAATCCGCACCCGCAGCTCATAGTGGTCAGCATCAGCGGC
>JBCCRZ010000275.1:0-7665 GCA_039200855.1 Cyanobacteria bacterium P01_D01_bin.44
TAATTAACCGGGTTGTGGGCAAAGCCATTAAAGCCATGCTGCAAGCTACCCCACAGTACGATCAGCTCCCCCGTCAAGAAAGGCGGGATGCCGACAGCACTCAAGCGAGTTTTGACCCCGTTCAGCAGTCGGGCAAAGGGCAACTCCAAAATAATCGCACTGGGTTAAATCTGGGCCTGCCCCACTGCTTTGAGAATGGCTGCACTCCCCATGGAAACGCCATACAAAATGAGCGGCGCGTTAGCAGGCTGATCAGTCTGCTGTCTGAGATACTCGACCGCCGCAACCACATCCTTGGCCTCACGGGCACCGACGGTAGTGGTATGACCGCTAGAGCCTCCTACCCCGCGAAAATCCACCAGCCCAATATCGTATCCCATCTGGTGAAATGCCTGGGCAGGGGCCAATAATCGGTCCTTAGCAGCTTTGTTACCAGGGAAAAGCAACACAGATCCCTGAGACCGGGGGGCATCGACAAACCAGGCTGCTATCCACTCATCCTGGGAAAGCGCAATGCGCTTGTTTTCATAGGGAATGCCAAAATCTGCTGGTGTTGTGCTGTTTTCGGGCCGAGGAAAGCCGATTGGATGCCCTGTTGTTTTGGCATGGGTCAGCACATAGGCCCCCAGATAACCAAACCCATTTATCCCGATCATCGTCATCAAAACTGCTCGCCACAGCCACCGTCGAGGCCGCTGTAAAACGGCTGCTCCTAAAAGGCAGATGAGACCACTTCCCACCCAAAAAGCAACAACTGACCTGAGGGGTAGCTGCCACAGGTTCAGTAGGCCAATCCCGTGCAAACTACAGAGCCCAAATATAAGCCCAACTAGCAAAAGTAACGAGATCTTACCTGATTTAAAGAGAAGTGCGGCTAACCGATTTTGAGAGGCCATACTCAGAAGCGAATTGCCCCTTGAGGGTTAGCTACACCTCTGTTATCAGATGTTCCAGAGCAAAGAGCAATAGCATAAAGGACAAAGATGATTCAGGAAGCCTGAATTCTAACTCCTGACTCCTAACACCTAATTTAGGGCCATTTATCTCGACCTAGGCTGACCACTTAACTAAGACACCAGCCCCTCATCCTCTGACTGAGGCAGTTGACAGCAATTAACAGCATCAATACAGACCTTGCCCGACTGAAGCGCCCAGCGAAACAACTCAACCCGATTGCCAGTGGCGGTCTTGTTCAGAATATTGCTGATATGGTTGTCTACGGTTCGCTTACTGATCTCGAGTTTGTCTGAAATCTCTTGATTGGTTAAGCCACCAGCGACCAACTCTACAATCTGGAGCTCCCGGTCCGAAAGATTGCCCTGAACATTTACTTGAGGAGTTTGCTCGCCTGACATGGTTTCAATGTGCTCTATAAATTTTTGCTCTGTGATTTAAGGTGATGCCTCAGGATGATGCCTAGCCCGGTGCATTCATGTTTACCATGAGTCACTGCGTATTTATGCTTAGCATACCTAAATGATAATCATATACGGCTGAACTGGTGATCAAATTTCCTTTCAGTTAGTGAAAACCAAGGGGGAAGAGGTAGTGGGTGGTGAGGCAAGTAAACCGTAGGGGCTAAGGTCTCTTCGCCCAGATAACAGGGGAGGTAGAGGAGGCTCAGCCGAACGGGGGTAGGGAAAGGCGCTAGCGTCAGCCCTAGCGAAGCCATGCCTTTTAGGCTATTGCCCTGTGGGCTATAAGGTTAAGGGGCCAAGGTTACAGCAAGGGGAGGCAGAGAAAGCGATAGAATAGGCGAATCCATTGGCAAACGATGGGTTCAAATCGCGGTTAGGTATGGGGGCAACATGTCTAGAGCACGTATCTTTAACGACCTGGCTCAACGGTTTTACCAGGGCATTATAGGATGCCTGGTGGGTTGGCTGGTCGTTGTTCTCTGGTGTGCGCCCGGTTGGGCGGCTGAGTTGCCAGCGGACGAGATGCCTGAGATCACACCCATTACCCAAGCTGCCGACATCCCCTCTGAAAAAATTAGTCAGTTTGCGAATGCCTATATCCAGGTGGTGACGCTCATCAATGAGCGGGGGCGAGAGCTCCAGCAAGCTGAAACTGAGGCAGAATCTTTACAAATTGAGCAATCGATTCAAGCAGAAGCCTTTCAACTGATGCGTGACAACGAGTTGGAAGTAGCCGAATATCTCCAGCTGCTTGGCTTGGCGAATCAAGATGCGGACTTTCGCGATCGCATCCTGGCAGACATTGAAGAAGCGCCCTGAGCTGGACTCTAGGACATCTCTTTGAAAACCGAAGATATGCGGATTGCGCCCTATGAATCTTTTTATACTTTTGATATAAGGCTCTATCGGGCATGATGGAGAAGTCCCCTGTAGAACACCAGCGACCTTTGCAGTGAATGCAATGTCGCGACCACTAAGGAAAAATACGTATGTTGACGCAATCACCTCAGATAGACACCCCCGCCTCGTCTACTGACCTATCGAAATCTCCGGCGACTCAGCCTATGGCAACCTCCTCTAGAGCGACCCCGCCTATCGTCACAGACAGCGCTGTGGCAGAGCCGTCAATCAATCTCACGGTTGCTCAGGCCCTGGGCGGCTCACTGCGCAAGATTGATAGCCGCTGGATGAAAGCCAGCCGCCAGGGCGAACGGGTCTGGTACCAGGGGGGTGAACCCTATTTTGATATGGTCTTTGAACTGGCCGACCAAACCATTTGCTGGTTTCAGATGACCCTGCGAGGTAAGGCGATTTCCTGGAGCCCAGCGGGCATCCAGACCGCCGAAACTGATGAGTTAGAAATCTCTGTATTCGATCACTACGCCACCAGCAAAAGCCTCTACGGCAGTGCCGCCATTGATCGGGCCTTTGTCAGACTTGTCAAAGACATTTTGAGCAGCCGCCCTGATGAAGCGCTGTTTAAGACCATGCATGCGATTTTAGAGGAAGCTTGTTTTAGCTAAACCTCACCTCACTTCTTCCGTCGCGACTTAGGCAGTCCCAAAAATCGCCGCATATTTTGCCAGACGTGCCCACCCTGGAGCCCCAGCTGTCGCCCGATGCTGCGTAGCTGGGGGGCCACGGCGTCGGTCTCGACGGTGGGTGAAAACTTTTCCCGTAGCAGCTCCCGCAGCTTACTGCTGGTTAGAGGGCGGTTGAGCATCCCTTTTTCGGCGACTGAAATTGAGCCGGTTTCTTCAGACACTACAATGCAAATGCAGTTTTCTACCCGTTCGGTGATACCCATGGCGGCACGATGACGTGTGCCCAACTGCCGGGAAGCGCTCTTTTCAGAAATCGGCAAAATGACGCTGGCGGCCACTACTCGAGAGGCCCTGATCAGCACAGCCCCGTCGTGGAGCAGCGTACTCGTTTGAAAAATAGTTTGCAGCAACTCTTTAGAAACTTCGGCATTGAGGCGAACCCCAGGCACCGAAAAATCGCCCTCGTCGATGGGGCGGTCGGTTTCTAAAATCATCAGGGCTCCGGTCCGATTCTGGGAAAGCTCCTTAACGGCATCCACAATTTCATCAATGACACTGTCGGGCTTCGGCGGCGAGTTGCTCTGCGGCACAAACAGCTGGAGGATTTCTCCTCGACCTAACTGCTCCAGCAACCGACGAAACTCAGCCTGCAGCATAAACGCCATTGCCACCGCTGAGCCAATCACCAAATTAGTCAGCACAAAACTGAGCAGCGCCAGCTCAAGCTGCTGACTAAGCGCTGCCGCCAGCATCAAAACAATAAGCCCTCTGACCATCCAAAGTGTACGGCGCTCTCCGATGACGACAAGCACCATATAGATGAGGATGAGGACCAAACAAATATCGACAACCAGACGCAGCAAGAGTCAGACCACTTCAGGCACGTGAAACCAAACTATCCAAATTAAATCCACCCACAGGTGTCTTTCTAAGCCGAGGTTAAGCGAACAGCGTTTTTGTTGCAGCCCGTTTAGGATATCAAGTTTGCGCAACCTGTAACTGCCCAATCAGCGACTGGTCAGTAATCGATTCATTGATTGGGGCTCTCATTGGGCTTGACAAGGGTCTTACTGGGGCTTCAAATGAGCGGGCAAGCAATCCTGTCGGATCAAATCATCGTAGGTCTCTCGCTGCAAAATCAGCTGGGCCTGACCTTGATTGACGAGCACCGCAGCCGGTCGCGCTACCCGGTTGTAGTTAGACGCCATGCTGTAATTGTAGGCACCTGTGGCGGGCACCACCACAATATCTCCAGCCTCCATGGCCGGTAGCTGCGCTGATTGGATCACCACATCCCCTGATTCGCAGTGTTTGCCAGCCAGAGTCACCGTGTTAGTCAGCGAAGTCGACATCTTGTTAGCCGCCAGCACCCGATAAATCGATTGATACGTAATCGGTCGGGGGTTATCAGACATGCCTCCATCGACGGCCACATAGGTGCGAATATCTGGAACTGTCTTTTGGCTACCCACTGTGTAAGCCGTCACGCAGGATGCGCCAATCAGGGATCGCCCTGGCTCACACAGTAACCTTGGCATTGCAACGCCCTGGGCCTGGCACGCCGCTGCAATGCTCTGGCAAACTGTTTTTGACCAGGCTTCGATACTCGGTGGGTCATCGGCCTCAGTGTAGCGAATCCCTAACCCGCCCCCGACGTCTAATTCGCTAATGGGTAGCCCATAGCTCGTAGCCTTTTGCAACCACTGCACCAATACCCCGCCCAGATCTTGGTGGGGTTGTAGCTCAAAAATTTGGGAGCCGATGTGGGCATGTAAACCGATGCATTGCAGGCTAGACTGCTCGCTGACAAAGGCAAAGACGGTTTCTAGCTGGTCGGGATCAAAGCCAAATTTGCTATCCAAATGGCCAGTGCGAATATATTCGTGGGTGTGGCACTCGATGCCGGGGGTGAGACGCAGCAAAATTGTCGCTGTTTTACCCTGCTGGGTAGCGAGGGTGGCCAGCGTTTTTAGCTCATGCCAGTTGTCAACGACGATGCGGCAACCAGTGTCTAAACCCAGCTGGAGCTCGTCTAGGGATTTGTTATTACCGTGAAAATAAAGCTTATTTGCTGTAGCCCCGGCTTTAACGGCGGTATAAAGTTCACCGCCGGAGACCACGTCAATGCCGATGCCTTCTTGGGTGGCGATCGCACACACCGCCAAACAATTCCACGCCTTCGACGCATACACAATCAGCGAATCACCCGGATAGTAACGCTCAAACGCTTCTCGATACTGACGACAGGCTGCCCGCAGCGTTGCCTCATCTAATACATAGAGCGGCGAACCAAACGATTGCACCAGATCGATCACATCGCATCCGCCGATTTCTAGATGATCTTGCTCATTGACCTTAGCCGTCAGGGGCAGCAGGCTTTGGTTAGGAGATAGACTTGTCCCGTCTGGCCCGCTTCTAGGAGGTAAATATTGACGAGATGACGCTTGGGCAATCGGAGCGGTGGAGACCATGGGTGAAACTATTCCGAGGAAATCAAGAAGGACAATGGACCAGGGACAACGTTTGCTTTGAAGGGTTACCCCCATCAAAACAGCCCCAATACACCAGTGTACAATTGTCGATCGACTCTCTAAGCATCAAATCTAGCCTGCCCTTGACATTTTTTGCCTGTTTTTCCCTCACCCCGGCGCTTATCCCCGCTGTCTTAGCCTTAGATAGTCGCTGTCTCGGAGGGCTTTGGAGCGCCGACGGCTACCAACGCGAAATCGACAGCCCTAATAGTGATTTATTGGTGTTGGCCAGCGCCGCCCAGCCCTCAGCCCTATCGCCGCCCCAGCTGTCTAACCCTGAAGTGATTGGCATGGGTTGCCTGTGGGCGATTTTAGAAGAGGCCCATGTGACCACCCTGGCCATTGATCCTGATTACCAACACCACAAATTGGGCCAGCGGCTGCTGATCGAGCTGCTCCAAACCGCCTGCCGCCGTCAGCTGACCCACGCCACCCTGGAGGTGCGGGCTTCTAATCAGGTCGCCCTTAATCTTTATCAAAAGTTTGACTTTAAGGTCGCGGGCCGTCGCAAAAAATACTATGGCGATGGAGAAGACGCCCTTATTCTTTGGTGCAGTGGTTTGCAAACCGCCGAGTTTCGCAGCAGACTGCTGCGATCTCAACTAGAATGTGAAAACTACTTGCAGTCCAACGGGTGGCACTGGCTCGATTTAGGGATTTGAGCCGATTTAAGTCAATTTCCTATCTACAGTCTGAGGTTGGTCCACAAGGCAAATCTCAATGGCTTAGGTTGATTGGAGACGGCCTAAGTTGCATTTTTTAATAAAAGTGCATCGTTTTTGAGACACCAAAAAATGTCTTGTAAGCATCTATCCAGGAACCGTGTCTGTAACACTTGAAACCATTGCAAGTAGTGAATACCGGCACAGGTCTGAGAAAAATTACTGTGTTAGAATCAGCGTAACCAGCACGCAGCAGGTGATGGATAACCGCCATGTTTGAACGCTTTACAGAAAAAGCCATTAAGGTGATCATGCTTGCCCAAGAGGAGGCCCGCCGCTTGGGTCACAACTTTGTGGGCACTGAGCAAATTCTTCTCGGCCTCATCGGCGAGGGGACAGGCGTAGCCGCCAAGGTGTTGAAATCCATGGGGGTCAACCTGAAAGATGCTCGGATTGAAGTAGAAAAGATCATCGGTAGAGGATCTGGGTTTGTCGCCGTAGAAATCCCCTTTACCCCCCGCGCCAAGCGGGTTTTAGAATTATCGCTGGAAGAGGCCCGTCAGCTCGGCCACAATTACATTGGCACAGAGCACTTGCTCTTGGGCCTGATCCGCGAAGGCGAGGGCGTCGCTGCTCGCGTTCTAGAAAACTTGGGCGTCGATCTTTCCAAGGTTCGCACCCAGGTAATTCGGATGCTAGGGGAGACTGCCGAGGTCTCCACTGGCGGTAGCCAGGGGCGCACCAAGACCCCTACCCTTGATGAGTTTGGCTCTAACCTGACCCAGATGGCGGGTGAGGGCAAGCTTGACCCCGTGGTGGGTCGCCAAAAGGAGATTGAGCGGGTTATTCAGATATTGGGCCGACGCACCAAAAACAATCCGGTGCTGATCGGTGAGCCCGGCGTCGGTAAGACTGCGATCGCAGAAGGACTGGCCCAGCGCATTGCCAACGGCGATATCCCTGACATCCTTGAAGAAAAGCGCGTCGTCACCTTGGATATCGGCTTGCTAGTAGCTGGCACCAAGTATCGCGGTGAGTTTGAAGAGCGCTTAAAGAAAATTATGGATGAGATCCGCTCCGCAGCGAATGTCATCTTGGTCATTGACGAGGTTCATACCCTGATTGGGGCTGGGGCTGCTGAAGGGGCGATTGACGCCGCCAATATTCTCAAGCCCGCTTTAGCTCGGGGTGAGCTGCAATGCATCGGGGCAACCACCCTGGATGAATATCGCAAGCACATCGAGCGCGACGCGGCCTTGGAGCGTCGCTTTCAGCCGGTGATGGTGGGTGAGCCCAGCGTGGATGAAACCATCGAGATTTTGCACGGGTTGCGCGATCGCTATGAGCAGCACCATAAGCTCAAGATCTTAGATGAGGCCTTAGACGCAGCGGCTAAGCTCTCTGATCGGTACATCTCTGATCGCTACCTGCCGGATAAGGCCATTGACCTGATTGATGAAGCCGGTTCTCGCGTGCGCTTGATCAACTCCCAGCTGCCCCCGGCGGCTAA
>JBCCRZ010000276.1:0-7644 GCA_039200855.1 Cyanobacteria bacterium P01_D01_bin.44
ACTCCCCCACCGCTCCACCTTAGTCACTCTCCCAATTTGGGCACCTTAAGAACCAAGACCGCCCAAATCCACGCTGGCTCAATGAGCAAACCTTCTCGCCAAAACATCATAGATGCCCACGGGCTGATTAAGCGCTACCAGCAAGGTGAGCGGGACTTTCAGAACGTGGATTTACGGGAAAGCTACTTGTTAGGGGCACAGCTGTCCGGTAGCCTACTGCAAACCGCTAATTTTGCGATCGCAAACCTCAGCAGTGCGGATCTCAGCCACTGCAACCTCAGCCAAGCTAATTTCAACGTGGCTCGCTTAAATACCGCTAATCTTAGCCACAGTCAGCTTTTTCGGGCCAACCTCAACGTAGCCAATTTAATCCGCTCCGTCTTAACTGGGGCCAACCTCACCGAGAGCTCAATGATTCGGGCAGAGGCTATGCGCTGTGAGCTGAGCCAAACCACCTTAAGGCGAGCTAATCTCAGTGAAGCCGATCTCAGAGAGGCCCAAATCCGCTGGAGCGATCTCTCCCTGGCTAATTTAGGACAGGCCGATCTCCGGGAAAGCAGCCTGATTGGCTCGCGACTCACCCAGGCCAACCTGCAAACCACTAACCTGGCGCGGGCCGATCTCCGCAGCACCATTTTGCAAGAGGCCGATTTGAGACATGCGCAGCTGCAACGGGCTAATTTGGCTGGCGCAAATTTACAGGGAGCCAATCTGCGCTGGGCCGATCTCAGCGGCGCAAACCTGCAAGAGGCGGATCTCTCCGGCGCTAAGCTCAGCGGCGCAAACCTGAGCCAGGCCAATCTCTATGGGGCTGATTTATCCAATACCAGCTTTATCCATGCCGGACTCAGCTACGCCAACCTGATGTACACCCAGTGGAGCCAGAGCAACTTGACCGAAGCTACCCTCACCGGAGCCAGACTCTATGGCTCAGCTCGATTGAATTTAATCACCCAAGATTTAATCTGCGAGTGGATCGATCTGAGTGAAAACGGCGACGGCGGACAAGTCATCAAATTTAACGGCACTGACGAAATCCATCGTTTTTTTAATCGGGCAGAGCCCTCGGTCGAAATGTTAGTAGATGGCCCCTTATCGCTCAATGACCTGGCCACCCTCACCCAGCTTTACGCCGTGCTCAGCCAGGACAGGGGCACGCCTACACCCAGCAACTCCCCCACCTTGATCACCAATCCGCGTAAGACCCAGGTCACCTTTCGGGTGATGAAAGATAGCCAGCTGTTTGCGATCGCATATTTTGCCACGCTGCCATTTTTAGCCGGACGCACCCTACAGCGAAATCTGACCATGCTCACCGGGCTCCTACAAACCTTTGATAGCGAGCGGCTAGCAGCCCCCTATAAACAGCGCCTGGACCGATTTAGCAACCGCTTGACACAGCTATGTCAGACATTCCCAAATCAGCCCAACCCGGACAAATCGGCCCGCTTTTTAACGAAACCCTTAGAAATCAATCTGACCAACAGCCGCTGCCAGAAATTAGCCCTCTATCGCTCTCCCGGCTTTGGGGTCCGGCAGCTCCACGATACAGATACCCGCTGGGCCATGCCTAACTTTGAAGAACTCAGCCCCTCTCTGAGTTTAGGCAAGCTGATTGAATTTTTGACTGGGGTTATCGTAGACCTTCATTCACCTGAGTTCATCGATTAACCCCTCAGAGTGATGTGTCACAATAAAGGGCATTCGAGGTTGCGGAGATTTTTTTCCCAGCTGTACCCTAAAGCCAACCGTCAAAGCCAACAGTGATTGAAGCCGAAGTTCACCAGCGACTTAGAGACTTTTTAAGAGCCCAAGGTCACCATCAGTGGCCTCACCATTTGACCATGGCTCGATTGGTGGCGCGTGCCCTGCGGGTAGGTCGCAGTGCGCTGATCCAAACTGGTAGCGCCTCTGCATACTGTGGCTATCATCGCCTCAGCTATCTCATGCCCGCTTTGATCTGGCCGGAGCCTGCTGTCCTTGTGATTCCTCAAATCTTTCACCAGCGCCTGGTCCAGGTTGATATTCCGAACCTGCTCCAGAGTATTCCCACTGTTAAGGCGATTCAGGTAGGCGACCGGTGGCCATCCTCCGATTTCCGCGGCCTGCTGATCACCTCCCCCGAAGCCTGGTTCACCGACCAATTGCAGCAGCAAAACCGATTTCCTCAGGGGATTCCCACCCTGATCGACGGCGCTGATGATTTAGAAACCTGGGTCAGAGCCCAACTCACCTACAGTCTGAGGGCAGCTGATTGGAACGCCTTGACCCTGGCCTACCCAGCCCAGCAAACATTTATCCGAGATATGCGGGTCAAGCTGACCCATGCGGTCTTTCAGCACCCCACCAACCCCTATGGATGCTGCCTGATTGATGAACCGGAGCAGTCTTTACTCTTAGAACTCTTGGCGACCCTGGCAGAAACCCCCTGGCAAACGGACGCGATGCCAGCAACCTGGCAAAAGTTTTGGACACAGTTTCAACAGGTTGATCGGCTGGCCTGGAGTCAGATCAATCGCACCCAAGGGCGGTTTACGCTGCATTGTGCACCGGTCGAAATCGCCTCTCGTTTAGCCCCCCTCTGGGAACAACAGCCCATCGTCCTGATTGGCGCTGCGGTGGACATTGACCCGCAAGCAGTCGTATACCGACAGCAGCTCGGGCTTGGGGATCTCACCTGCATTAAATTTGTGCCTAACCGTCAAGAAGATATTGTGCAGCTATACCTGCCGGATCGGCTACCGCTGCCCAACACGAGCCACTTTAAAGACGCGGCTCTGCAAGAAATTCGTCCCTTACTCAGCCTTGAGCAGGATGCCCCCACGGTCATTTTGGTGGGGGACGAACCGCTCAAAGCCCAGTTTGGAGCCATTCTAGCGGCTGAATTTGGCTCTCGGGTCCAGGTCGAAAAAACCGACATTGCCGCCAACGGTATTTTGGTTGCCAGCTGGCAGTTCTGGCGAACCCATCAGCTTACTGTGCCTGCGCCAGGCCTGCTGATTATGACCACTTTACCCATTCCCTCCTTAGAAAATCCGCTGGTGGCGGGACGCGTCGCTTATCACAAACGCCTCCGTCAGGACTGGTTTCGCCTCTATCTACTGCCTGAGGCGATGCGCGCACTGCAGCTTGCGATCGCATCCGTCAGGGCACACCAGGGCAAAATCGCTCTCCTCGACAACCGCGTTAACCACCGCAGCTATGGCCGTCAAATCTTAGGTGCACTTAGCCCAACTGCCCGCAGCAATTATTTTGATATCGATTGGTTACCCAGTCGCTTTGATCAAGCGCTGTGATGGCAAGATAAAATAACGGCAAGGTAAAAGCGACCAGAGAAAACTAGATAAAATCGGGTCAACTTAGATACCCGCCAATCTAGACACCAAATAACCTAGACAAGAGCAATCCCATGGGCGAAGCAAAGCGACGTAAAGGTCAACTCGGCGAAGATTACGGCAAACCCGAGCAAATCTTGCCAGGGATACCGATTACCAAAGCCCAGTCTGCAGCTTTTATGAGCTGGACGACTCGCGGTGCTTGGATAGGAATCGGCTTTATGATCACTTTTTGGTTGACAGTTCGATTTATTGGCCCAGCCTTTGGCTGGTGGGAGCTGGCTCAATAAAGTAGGTTAACGCAAGATTTGTACTTTATTGGCCCAGACAGGTGTCAAGTCTGTCCTTTTTGCGCTACAACTTAGGGCAGATTAACAAGAAAAATTTAATTTATATTTCTTTTCTCAATTTTTATCCTCCCCTTCAACCGGTAGGCATCCGTTACAGGGTGTTTACATCCTCAAGGTGTCTGTTCAGATACTGTTTTTGCCCGCAGGCATCAGTAATGTGAGTTGAAGTTTTTAAGTCATCAGGTTTGGAAACAT
Organism: Cyanobacteria bacterium P01_D01_bin.44; assembly: GCA_039200855.1. Classification (GTDB taxonomy): domain Bacteria; phylum Cyanobacteriota; class Cyanobacteriia; order Phormidesmidales; family Phormidesmidaceae; genus SIO4C1. The sequence continues at coordinate 3,881 of JBCCRZ010000276.1, forward strand.
CAAATAAGTTTAACTGCCTGCAAATGATCCCGAAACTTTGGGAACCGTAGGTACTGTTAAACAGCGATTTTTATTCCAGTAAATTGCAAGCTTGACCCGTTTAATTAAAAAAACCTTAAGAAAAGTCTTACAATGTAAATTGATTGCAAGGAGCATATTGATGTTTATCCGACTTGCAGAGCAACATCGGCAATTTGTTCAAGATTTGGTCCTTAACCTCAAGGCCTTAGCTATTGTCTTAGAAAATCGTGGTTATCTGGCCTCGTGCTACACCTGTGGTGGTCAGTTAAACAGCGCGTCTTTTATGGTCAGTCTGGGGGATGATCATCTCATCCGATTTTTAGTCTCTGACTACGGGATTACCTGGACCGAGCTTCGCGATGATCGTGAGCTTATGAAACTAGAGGGGGCTGAGGCTATTCATCAGCTGCAGGAGCTTGCCAACTTAGTCAAGTATCAGATTAAGCCCATCGAATCACCGCTGTCTCATCAGTCTGCATAGTGCCTGAGTCTAACTAGCGGTTTACTGACAGCGCAGTTTACTAGCAACACAATACTGACTGTTTCATATCTATCTGCTTTTATAGTCTGCTTTTATAGTAAAGGTCGTCACAATTGAGTTGAGGCCAATCATACGTTCAAACCAATCAGGTCAAACTTCACTGCGTGATGCAAGGTGAAGGCAAGCGGTGGTTTTGCTACATGGCCTACTGGGTTTCTGATATTCCTGGCGACATCAGCTGCTTGTGCTATCCAAGCAATTTAAGGTTGTTATTCCAGACCTTAGGCCGAGTAGATACCGCCCCTTGCCAGACAGCTCTACAAAAACCAGGGGCTTTTAGTGCCGTTGCCCGCCACGCCCAGCAATTGTTTAGCTTGCGTACCTGGCCTCCTGCTTCATAAAACGCATCGCTGAACCTTGGCAAACTTGCTTATTCAAAGTATCCGGAACTTTAATCGTTTTTTCACACTACTCTCGAAAAGATTCAAGTTTTGAGTTGTAGAGTTAGTTTCTACGCCATTTGGCCCATACTGGGCTTATGGTGATTTAAGAGTCAGGCAACCAAAGGTGTTGTAAGGGTGTACTACGACGCATTTAGCCAATTTTTAATATTGATTGGCCCTATAGCCACAATCGCCAGAAATCCCTCTATAGGCGCGCCCTAAACTATCTCTGCGAAAGACGCCCGCATATTAAATTCTAATGTTGGACCCCAAAGTTTTAGCTGAATACGATTCAACCCTCTCTAAGCTGGATGAAAAAGCAGCTCAAGAACGAGTCGAACTCTTTCAGAAATTTATGCAGCTTTACGAGCATAACCCTGATTTTGTTGATGAAATCCTGTCTTTAGAAGGGCCAATGCAACTTACGAGCCGAACTGCAGCCCAGTATATTCAAGGCGTGGTTACCGCTGATGAGATTTATCTGGTAAGCAATCTGCCCACGGGGCAATCTCAACGCTTTGTCGCCAAAAATGGGACCTGGGCCATGGGCCGAGATCCCCGACAGTCCGATTTAGTCATCCCCGATAAGCGACTATCGCGCTGTCATGCCGCTATTCAATATGGCAAAGACGGCTTTTTGATTTCAGATTTAGAGAGCACCAACGGCACCTACGTCAATGGCGAGTTGGTCCGTCGGGTCTACACCCTCAAAGACGGTGATCGCGTCCGGCTGGGGCGAGTGACTTTTCACTTTTATGCCTGCTACCAACAGCCGCTGCAGCCTCAAAAGCTCGATACTTCACCCGTCTCCAAGGACGATGTATTGAGCCCAAGCTTAGCGGTCATGCAGCCGGTTTCTAAGTAAAGCTGCACCAGGTTTCATTTGCCCCCCGTTCTTTCAATCTGAAAGAACGGGGGGCAAGTATATTTAATCTTCGTCGATTACATCTATGGGCTCTGTTTCACTATCAATGCTCAACGCTTGGCGAACCTCTTGCTCGACCTGAGTCGCAAATTCAGGTTTTTCGGCCAGATAGCGAATCGCATTGTCTCGCCCCTGGCTAATGTTATCGCCGTCATAGCTATACCAGGCCCCTTTGCGGACAATGACGCCGGTTTGCTCAGCCAAATCAACGATGCAGCCCAGGGTAGAGATCCCCTGACCAAAGATCACATCAAACTCACCAATACGAAACGGCGGCGCAACTTTATTTTTAGCCACTTTGACCTTGGCTCGAATGCCATACTCTTCGGTGCCTTTTTTCAAGGTTTGGATGCGCCGAATATCGAGCCGCACCGAGGCATAGAACTTGAGGGCGTTACCGCCAGTGGTGGTTTCTGGGTTGCCGTAGGACACGCCGATTTTCAGCCGCAGCTGGTTTAGAAAAACCACTGTACAGCCTGATTTGCCGATGTTGCCAGTGATTTTACGCAGCGCCTGACTCATCAGACGAGCCTGCAAGCCCACATGGGCATCCCCCATTTCACCTTCGATCTCAGCTCGGGGGACGAGGGCCGCCACCGAGTCAATCACCACAATATCAATGGCGGATGAGCGCACCAGCTGATCGACGATCTCTAAACCCGCTTCTCCCGTATCTGGCTGGGACACTAGCAAATTTTCAATGTCAACCCCTAAGGCTGACGCATAGATCGGATCAAGGGCATGCTCTGCATCGACAAAGGCTGCCACCCCTCCCTGCTTTTGCATCTCTGAGATCGCATGGAGCGCCAGGGTCGTTTTACCCGAGCTCTCAGGACCATAGATTTCAATAATGCGGCCTTTGGGCAGGCCGCCCCCCAGGGCTAAATCCAGGGTGAGCGCTCCGGTGGGAATCGTCTCTACGCGCATGCGACCGGCATCGCCTAACCGCATAATGGAGCCCTTACCAAAGTTACGCTCAATCTGGTTGAGCACCATATTTAAGGCTTTTTGACGCTCTGGGTTTTCAGGGGCTGTTTTGGGGGATGTTGAAGCCTTGGGAGTCGTCGAAACCTTGGAAGTCGTTGAAACCTTTGCCTTAGTCGAAGTCTTTGCCATGCTTAATCAGTCATCTGCACCTATACGCATGTACTATTTATATAGGGTCCACCGACTGCTGACAAGCGCTTAGCGATATATTTATATTCATGGGACAAGACATTTCGCTGCAAACCATGGCCCTCAGCGTGGCGGGCCTAACAGACTATATCCAACTGCTGCTGGAGGGCGATGAGCGGCTGCATAATATTTGGGTGGTGGGCGAAGTTTCGAGCGCCAAGCAACATTCAAGTGGTTGCTTTTTTTCACTCCAGGAACCCGATGGATCTGCCAGTATTAGCTGTGTTGTGTGGCGATCTCAGCTAGAAAAATTGACCGCCCCACCTAAGGTGGGCGAGCAAATGGTGGTATTGGGACAAATTCGCCTTTATCCCAAACGAGGCAGCTATCAACTCACAGTTTGGCAGGTACTCCCGGCAGGCGATGGGCTCAAGGCACTCCGCTATCGGCAGTTGCGCCAGCGACTCGCCGCCGAGGGCCTATTTGACGACGAGCGCAAGCGCCCCCTGCCGGTTTATGTAGAGACGGTTGCTGTGGTCACCTCCCCCCAAGCAGCAGCCTGGGGAGATATCCAGCGCACGCTGCTACAACGACATCCGGGGCTAACAGTGCTGCTATCTCCGGCAACGGTGCAAGGGGAGCAGGCCCCCGCCTCCATTGCCCAAGCGTTTGATCGGGTGAGCAAAGACGGGCGAGCTCAAATATTGCTGCTAGCAAGGGGGGGTGGGGCCTCTGAAGATTTGGAGTGTTTTGATGATGAGCGCGTGGTGCGGGCGAT